>NZ_JBEXJK010000177.1:0-16258 GCF_040609095.1 Kitasatospora sp. NPDC004799 | reverse complement strand
GGCCGGTCGCGCGTTTCCGTCTCCCCCGCCGCGCCCGGCGTCAGGCGTGGGCGGCGGCGCACTCCGGGTGGCCCCAGGAGCTGCCGACCTTGGTGATCTTGTCGCCCTTGCCGTACGGGCGGCTGCACGGGCAGGTGCCGGGGAAGCGGGCGTTCAGGGTGCGCGAGCCGCCGCTGCGCTTGGCGGCGCCGCCGGTGCCGGTGCCCGTGCCGGTGGTGGCGGCGGGACGGGCACCGCGCGCCCTGGGGGCCTTGGTGGCGGCGGCCGGGTCGGGGACCGGCAGGTCGGCGGCGGTGCCGGAGGCGTCCTGCTGGGTGCGGGCGGCGTCGCTGGCGGCCTTGTCGGCGACGGCGTTCAGCGGGTCGCCGTCCACCTGGTGGGCCGGCACGTACACGAAGGTGACGTCCCGGCCCTCCAGCAGGGCGTCGATCGCCTGGATCAGCTCCTGGTTGGCCACCGGCTTGCCAGCCGCCGTCTTCCAGCCGTTGCGCTTCCAGCCCTTGAGCCACTTGGTCACCGAGTCGCGGGTGTAGGTGCTGTCCAGCCGCACCTCCAGCGGGACCGCCGGGTCCGTCGAGGCCAGCAGCTCGCGCAGCGCCGTCAGCTCGCCCACGTTGTTGGTGCTGTGCCCGAGCGCGCCGGCCTGCCAGCGCTGGGGCGCCCCGGCGGCGTCCGCGACCACGTACGCCCAGCCCGCCGGCCCGGGGTTGCCCTTGGCTGCTCCGTCACACGCTGCAATGACTCGTTCGACCATGCCCCGATCATGCCTGGTCGGAGGGCCCGGAGCCAAAGCCGCTCAGCCCCGCAGCAGGAGCAGCAGCAGCGCCGCCGACCAGCTGAAGTTGGTCGAGCTGCGCCCCTCCCCGGTCAGCGGGTCGTAGTTCTCCCGCACCGGGCCGTCCCCGGCCAGCCCGGCGGCGGAGGCGAGCAGCCGCTCGACGGTGCGCCGGGCGTCCTGCTCCCAGCCGTACCGGCGCAGGCCCTCGACGGCGAAGTAGGTCTGGTCGAGCCAGGCCAGTCCGCGCCAGTAGCCGGCCGGGTCGAAGGAGGCCGAGCTGCGGGCCACCGTCGGGAACGGCATGGCCGTGCCGAACTCCGCCGGGTCGAGCAACAGCCGGCGGACGGTACGGGCCTGGGCGGCGGTGGCGGTGCCCGACCAGAGCGGGATCGCGCCCTCGATGCCCCGGCCCCGGGCGGTGAGCCGGGCGCCGGTGGCCAGGTCGGTGTCGTGGAACCAGCCGCCGGCCGGGTCGTACATGGTGTCCCGCACGGCGGCGTCGATCCGCTCGGCCCGGGCGCGCAGCCGCTCGGCGGCGGGCCGGTCGCCCAGCTCGGCGGCGATCAGCGCCAGGTGGCGGTGGTCGGCGGCCAGGTAGGCGTTGAGGTCGACCGAGCGCTGGTCGAGCGACCAGCCGAGCAGCGTCCCGTCCGCGCCCCGGTTGGGGAGCACGGCGGCGGCGTCGAAGCGCGGGGCGTTGTCCATGCCGGACTCCCAGGCGGCCGCCTCCCGGCAGGCCTCGGGGGTGTCGTTGGCCGGGTCCACGGTCGCGCCGTACTCGCACAGGCCCTCGCCGAGGTGGTCCCGGGTGCGGTACCACCAGTCCTGGTAGGCGGTGAGCTTGGGCAGCAGCTCCCGCAGGAAGGCCCGGTCGCCGCTGCGCCGGTAGACCTCCCAGACCGCCCAGGAGGCCAGCGGGGGCTTGGAGTTGCGCTCGTTCCAGTTGCCGCCGCCGGTGCCCGGGTCGTTGTAGAAGACGCAGTCGGGGACCATGCCGGCGTCCTGCGGGCGGTCGGCGGAGCCGGGCGGGACCTGGTGGTCGAAGACCGCCCGGATCTGGTCGGCGGCCAGGCCGGGCGCGAAGGCGGCGGTGCCGACGGCCTGCTTCCAGGTGTCCCAGGCCCAGACCCCGCTGAACCACTTGTAGGAGAGCGTGGGGGTGACGGCGTCGTGCCGGATCCGCCCGGCCGGGCTGCGCCAGTTGGTCACCAGGGTCTGCACGCACTTGACGGCGGTGCGGCGGCGGGCGGCCGGGACGCCCTCGGTGGCCCGGGTCAGGTACCCGTGCCAGCGGGCGGTGCCCTCGGCCGCGATCCGGTCGGGGGCGCGCAGCGCGGCCTCGGCCTCCTCCGCCGCGCGGGCGTACTCGGCCTCGGTGAAGGTGTAGCTCTCGGTCCAGTCCAGGCCGCGGCTCTCCCCCGGCGCCAGCCGCAGCGGCTCGGCGAGCTCGGTGCGGTGGCCGTCGCCGTCGTCGCTCAGCACGACCCGGACGGGCCCCGCGTGGCGGACGGCGAAGCGCTCGGTGCCGTCGGTGAGGTAGTCCCAGGTCTGCCGGACCTTCGCGAAGCGGACCTCCACGCCGCGTTCGGCCGCGACCAGCGTCGGCGCCGCGCGCTGCGGGCCGGTGGCCGGGCGCAGCAGCCGGCCGGCCCAGGCGACGGCCAGGGTCCGGACGGCCGGGCCGGTGTTGGCGAGCCGGGCCCGGAGCAGCGCGGTGCGCGGGCCGGCGAAGCGCAGCTCCAGGGTGAGGGCGAGGCCGCCGCCGAGGTCGTGGGCCAGCCGCAGCAGGCCGGGCAGCGAGGTGGCGCGGACGGGTGCGCCGGCGGTGAGGTCCAGCGGGCGGCCCCGTTCGGTGAGCTGGATCCGGGTCAGGCCGTCGCTGAGCCACCAGGGGTACTCCTGGGCGAGGTGCAGCGGGCCGGTGAAGCCGCCGGGCCGGTCGGCCGGGCGGGGCAGGGCGTAGGCGTGCCAGGCGCCGAGGTCGGCGAAGACGTTGATCGGGTTGTTGCCGCGGGCGTCGCCGGGGTAGGCCTGGGCGGGGGTGCCGTGCAGGTCGAGGACGTCGGCGTAGCGATCGTCCAGCGGTCCGACGGCGGGCCCGGGCTCGGCGGCCTCGCCCGGAGCGGCCTCGGCCGGGACGGCGGCGAGTACCGGGCCGGCGGCGAGGACCGGGCCGGCCGCGGCGAGGGCGGCGGAGCCGGCCAGGAAGTGGCGGCGGGTCAGCGGGTTCATGCGCGCTCCTGGGCGGCGGGGAGTCGGATGACGGCGGCGCCGAGCGGCGCGAGGGTGACGGCTCCGGCGGCCTCGGTGCCGGTGAGCAGGTCGGTGCCGGGCGTCCCCAGCGGGACGAGGCGCTCGTCCGGGCCGTGGTTGAGCAGGAAGAGGTAGCCGGTGCCGTCGGCCCCGCGCGGCGCCGAGGGCCGGGCCACGGACCCCCGGGTCGTCCCGACCGGCCGTACGGCGCTGGGCCCCGCCGGCCGTACCGCGCTGGGGCTGCGCGCCCCCGAGCCCGCCCTGCCGGCCGGCGGCCGGATGCCGCTGGCCCGGCAGGCCGACGGCCAGGTGCTGCGGGCCCGGCGGCCCGCCCTGACCGGCGGTCCGGAGCGGATCGATCCCTCGGCGCTCCAGACCCCGGCGGTCCGGGCGGCGCTCGCCAGTGTCGCGCGGATATGTCCCGCGTTCACCCCGCGCCAGGTCCTGCGCGAGGGCAGCCGCCACATCCTGGTGGCGGGCACCATCGGGCGGGCTCCGGTGGTCGCCAAGTGCCTGGCGCCGCAGGCGGTGCGGAGTGAGTACTTCGAGCAGCTGGTGGCCGACTTCCACCACGAGGTGGCGGTCTACCGGGCGTTCGTCCGGCACCGCCCGCCGGTGCGGCTGCCCCGGCTGGTGGCGGCCGACCACGACCGGTGCGTGCTGGTCATGGAGCGCGTACCGGGGCGCCCGGCGGCCCGCGAGCGCCACCCGGTCAACGCGCCCACCCCGGGCGAGGTGCGGGCGCTGCTCACCGCGGTCCGCACGCTGAACCTGTGGCGGCCGCCGACCGACGTCTTCCAGCCGCGCCTGGACTACCAGTTGGAGATCTCCCGCTACCACTCGGTGGGCCAGCTCACCGACCGGGACGCGGGCGACCTGCGCGGCCTGCTGCACGGCCTCGGCCAGACCCCGCTCCAGCTCTGCCACGGCGACGCCCTGCTCAGCAACATGCTGCTGGCGCCGTCCGGCCCGGTGCTGGTCGACTGGGAGCAGGCCGGCTGGTACCTGCCCGGCTACGACCTGGCGGTGCTCTGGAGCGTCCTGTCCGGGGACACCGCGGCCCGCCGCCAGATCAGCCAACTCGCCCAGAGCGGCGGCACGCTGGCCCGGGACGCGTTCCTGGTGAACCTGGTGCTGGTGCTGATGCGGGAGATCCGGCTGTACGACGTGCCGGGCGCCGGCGAGGAGCAGCGGATCATGATCCGCCGGCTCTACGACGACGCGGCGCTCGCCCGCCGGGCCGTCCGCGCCGCGGTCGGGACCCGCTGAGCCCCCGGTTCGGCGGCCTGTCCGCGAGGTCCTACGGCCGGGCGCCCCGTTCGAGGGCGGCCCGGCCGGCGGCCTCCAGGACGGTCTCGTCCGGGGCCAGGTGCACCCGGCTGCTGAGCACGTCCCGCAGGTAGCGCTCCAGCGGGTGGCGCCGGCTCAGGCCGGGGTTGCCGGTGAGGGCGACGGCCTGCTGGACCACCGCCGTCGCGGCCCGGGTGGCCAGCAGGTGGGCCGGTCCGGTCCGGGCGACGGCCTCCGGCTCGCCCCGGTCCACCCGGGGGGCCAGGCCCTCGACCAGTTCCTCGGCGCCGATCAGCTGGGCCTCGATCTCGCCGAGGGCGGTCCGGTAGCGGGGCAGGGTGCCGAGCGGCTCGGTCAGGTTGGCCGGGGTGCGCTGGTTGAGGAAGCGGATCAGCCAGGCCTCGGCGGCCCGGGCGACGCCGATCGCCACCGCGGAGAGCGCCAGGTCGTGCCAGGCCTGGGAGATTTCGGCTTCGGCGTCGGCGTTCTGACGGGCCGTCCGGCGACCGGTCGTCAGGCCGAGCGCCAGATCGGTCGGCACCCGGACCCCGTCCAGCACCACGTCGTGGCTGGCGCTGGCCCGCAGACCGAGCTGGTCCCAGGTCGGGTCGATCTCCAGCCCCGCGCTCTCGCCGCGGACCAGGAAGGTGCCGACTCGCGGCTCCTCCTCGTCGGTCCGCGCGGTCACCGCCATCCAGGCGAGCGCCTCGGCGCCGGTGCAGTAGGTCTTCCGGCCCGTCAGCAGCCAGCCGTCGCCGTCCCGTCGGGCGACCGTCCCGGGCAGCTCGCCCACGGCGGCACCGGGCTCCGCGCGCAGCGTGTTGACCAGCGCCGGGCCGCGCCGGGACTCGGTGAGCAGCCGCCGGTAGCCGGCCGTCGGCCAGTCGGCCCGGCGGGCCTGCTCGGCGTGCTGGAGCAGGGTGAAGGCGGTGACCACGGCCACCGAGGCGTCCCCGCGGCCGAGTTGGGACAGCACCCGAACGGTGTCGGCGAGCGTTCCGCCCGGACCGCCGTACCGCTCGGAGACGGTGAGGGTGAGCAGTCCGGCCTCGTGGACGGCCTCGATGCCCTGGTACGGGAAGGTCGCGTCGCGGTCGTGCTCCTCGGCGCGGGCGGCCAGCAGGTCGACCACCCGGGGCAGGCCGGCCAGGGCGGCCTCGACCGCGGTGCGGTCGGGCTCGGTGCGGTCGGGCTCGGTGCGGTCGGGCTCGGTGCGGTCGGACGAGGGCGCGGCGGGCGCGGGGCCGGCGGGCGCGGTGCGGTCGGACGAGGGGCCGGCGGAACCGGCGGGTGTGGAACCGGTGGATTCGAGATGGCCGGAATCGGACCGGTCGGAACCCGCCGACGCCCGGGCGGTCCGGGAGCGGCGCCCGGCGGGAGCCGCCTCGGCCGGAGCGCTGTCCGCGGCGGCGCCGTCGAACGAACGGTCGATGGTCGAACGGTTGGCGGCGCGGGTCGTCATGATGCGGTGCCTCCGGGCGGCAGCGTGGGCTCGGCGAATGCGGACGGCACGCCGTACGGGCGCGCGGTTCCGGTGGGCGGCCCCGGCGGTCGGTTCACGGCCCGCCCCCTGGTGTCGGCGACGACCGGGGACCCGGCCGATCGCCCGCCGCCGGGGGACGGATCCCCCTCAGCGGCCCGGACACGCCGCGCTGGCGGTGCGCCGCAGGTCCAGATGCCTGCGACGGGTCAGCAGCGGAAGACGGCACGGCATGTTCGCGACTGTACGAACCGTTGATCGATACCGTCAAGCAGCGTCCGGCCCCTGGGCGGAGCCGGTCGGAGCCGGCCGGAGCCGCCGGGATCAGCCCTGCTGGAACATGTCCGCGGGGAGCGGCTTCAGCAGCTGATACAGGTCGTCCGAAATCGGTCGGTCCCAGGACGCGATGGTGACCAGGACGCCGTCGCTGCGGCCGAACTGGGCGCAGAACACGCGTTCCTCGCTGACCTTGACCTTCTTCACGATCAGCAGGTCGTCCCCGAGCATCACCGGGAAGTCCTCGGCCGAGACGAACTCGACCGGCTCGTCGTTCTCCAGCGCCGCGAGCAGCTGCCGCACCTCGAAGGGCACCTCGTCGCCGGTCTCCCGGGCGGGCGACCCCTCCGGGAGGTTGCCGATGAACATCGCCGGGCCTCTGCCGCCGAACAGGTCGTAGCGCAGGAAAATCCCCTGGCAGGAGCCGTCCGGACCGGTCATCATGGCCGCACCGAAGTCACCGGGCCAGTCGCCCGGGTCCATCGCGAGCACGTCGAAGTCCGGGCCGGCGGGCTGTCCGGAGCGACGGCGGAGAAAAGACATGGGAACATCGTACGTGCCCGGCACACCGCGCTCGCGAGGTGGGTGGGGCGCCGCCGGGGGACGAGCGGGAGATCGACGCTCAGAGACCAATGTTGACTCTGAGCAACCGTCCGGGCTACGTTCGGTTCAGCACGACAGCCGTTCTGGGTTTCACCCTTCGGGGGGACGGCATGTCGCAACGCGGCCCTACACGCGTTTCCCTCACTGTGCACTCGTCGTGCCGAACTGCCGAGCACCCAGCTTCGTCATCGCACACAGCACGAACACACAAGCCAACAGTTCCATGCATCACAAGCCAGATCCGCGGGGCCCCGGCCCGTCGCTCCCGTGGATCTGCTCGGGACGCCGCCGCGTGGGGGCGTGCGGGTCCCGAGCATCGGTGCCGTCATCCGAGTCGCTCTCGGCTTCGGCACCAGCCTCCCGGCGACTGCCGGCCCCTCGTGGGGCCGGGACCGGCCGACGCACCCCGGTGCGCAGGGGATGACTGGGAGGATGGCCTGGCAACACTGCCGGGCCGCACAGCAGGCGCCGTGTCTGGCCGCGTGGGGGCGGTGGGCACGGCGTCTGCCCGTGCTCATACTCTGAGCTGCGTTTGTCTAACAGTCAACAGAAATTCTGACGGGGCACGCTCAATAGATCATCAGTTGTGATGTTCGGACCGAAAGATCACCGTGGAGCGGACCCCCGTCGATCGGGGGTCCGCTCCTGTGGTGACGGGCCCGGCGGGCCCCCTGGCAAGGCGGCTCGGCCGCCCTGGCCGACCGCCCTGCCGACCGCCCTGCCGGCGGGCCTCAGGTGAGGTCGAACTCGCCGTCCCGGGCGCCGAGCACGAAGGCCCGCCACTCGCCCGGCGTGAAGACCAGGACCGGCCCGTCCTCCTGGCGGCCGTCCCGCATCCCGATGTAGCCGTCCACGAAGGCGATCTGCACGTCCCCGACGCCCTGGCTGCTGCACAGCCACTCCGCCCCGGTGAAGTCCACCTTGGGCTTCCCGTTCGGGGCCAGCTCCGGCTGCACCCCGCCGACCTCCGTGTCCGTCCCGCTGTTGGATCCCACTGACCGATCTCCTCCCGACGGCGTTCCGGGGCCAGCCTAGCCACACCGCCCGGCCCCGGTCAGCGGGTTGACGAGGACTCCTCCGGGCGGGGACGGACACCGCCGGAGGAACGCTTGAGGCGTGTCCCGACCGGCGGGGGCGGCGGGCAGCTGCCAGAGTGCTGCCAGGGCGCCGCCTGACCGCCTTACCGGCCCGGGAGGGGCGGGAAGGGCGCGCGGACGGGCTCGGGCCGCTCCGCCGCACCGTTCGACCGCCCCGGCCGTCCTGGCCGTCCTGGCCGTCCTGCTCCGCCCGACCGCACCGCCCGACCGCACTGCCCGAACGATCCCCTCACCGAACCCCACCGATCCGCTCAAGGGAGCAGCCGATGAGCCGCCGGGACGGCACCCGCGCCGACGTCATCCCCATCTCGGACGCCCCCTCGGCCCATCCCCCGGCACCCCGTACGCCCCCCTCGCCCACCCCGCTGCCGCGGCCGACCCCCGCCCGGCCCCCCGCGCACGGGCGGGTGGGGATCGTCCTGGTCTCGCACAGCCAGGAACTGGCCACCGCCGTACGCTCCCTCGCGCTCGCGTTGACCGGATCCGACTCCCCCGCGCCGGTCGCGGCGACCGGCGGCGACCCGTCGGACGGACTCGGCATCAGCGCCGTCCTGGTGGCCGCCGCGACCCGCCGGGTGGACCAGGGCCACGGCGTGGTGGTGCTCGCCGACCTGGGCGGGGCGGTCACCACCGTCCGCGCGCTGCTGTCCGACGCGGACGAGCACGGGCTGCCGTTCCCGGTCCGGTTCGCCAACGCCCCGTTCGTCGAGGGTGCGGTGGCCGCGACCGCGACCGCCACGGCGGGCGGGGACCTGGCCGCGGTGCTGGACGCGGCGGAGGAGGCCTACCGGCAGTACAAGGGCTGAGCCCGTGCGGCGGGCGGTGGGCGGCTTGCGAGCGGACGGCGCGCGGCGCGGGGGCTCAGGGGCGTGGGCTCAGGGGCGTTCCTTGCCCTCCCAGGTGAAGACCGCCGGGCCCTCGCACTCCAGGGCGTGGCGCAGCCGCTCGTGCTCGCTCTCGATCATCGGCGGCAGCTCGTCCAGCCCGAACCAGCCGACCTCCAGCGACTCGTCGTCGTTCACCCGTGCCTCGCCGCCGACCGCACGGCAGCGGAAGGTCAGCACCAGGTACTGCGTCACATCGCCGTTCGGGTACGTGACCTGCGGCGAGACCGTGACGGAGGCGAGCAGCTCGGGCACGACCACCACACCGGTCTCCTCCTCGCACTCGCGCACCACGCCGTCGGCGGGCTGCTCACCGGGGTCGAGGATGCCGCCGACCGGCGCCCACCGGCCGTCGTCGGCCCGGCGGGCGAGCAGCACCCGGTCGCGGTCGTCCAGCACGACGGCGACGACGGCGCTCAGCCAGAGCGGGCGGGTTCCGACGACGGCGCGGAGTTCGGCGAGGAAGGGGGGAATAGCCATGGGCCGCAGCCTATCGGGGCGGTTCCGGGCCGTCCCCTGCGCGCGGCCGTATTCACAGTATGGGCAGGATGAAGTCTTCGTCCGGAAATGGTGAAAGAAGAGGGCCGAAGATTGTCAGACGGGACGATATTCGGTCGGTCTGACCAATTTCGTTCGATCTGCGTTTCGGAATGCCGAGCGCGATCGACGGAATAGTTGACATGCACCTGTTCTAGTGACGGCCGGTACGACGATCTGGGTGCGCGTCAGAGCGCGGCACGACGCCGGTCGCGGAACACGCCGAACGCGATCCGGCCGAGCAGCAGGACCCCGGCGGCCAGACAGCCGGCCACCGCCATCGCCCAGGCCGGCCCGTCACTGTCCGGCACGAACACGGCCACAACGATGCCGAGCGCCAGGCAGGCGAGGCCCACGACGGTCAGCGGGAGCTGGTGGGTGACCAGGGCTCCGCCACTGCACGCACGCGCCATCCGGGAGGCCCCGTGGAGATGGAAGGGGTCACGGTCCGCATCTGCCATGAGCCCAAGGTACCCCGGGGCGGCGCGAGCGGCAGCCCGCAGGGAGTGAAGGCTCGAACACGCTGTGCGACCGGAGGATTCGGGCAGGTCAGGGGCGTGCGGGGCCGCTCCGGAGGGTGTCCGGGGCGGCCGTGCGGGCATTCCGGCTCCACAATCAGTCCACGAAAAATCCTCGTCCCCCCGGTACAACCATCCGTCCGGTGCAGCGGTCTCAATGGCATTGAGTGATCCAGGAGCCGTTCGAGGGACGGGTGTGAACCCCCCACCGAGAACAGGAATATCCAGGGGCGGAGCCGCTGCCCCTGGAGTCGGAGGCCGGGCTCCGTCCTCCGGCGGTACCGCCACGCCGCTCGGCGAACGAGGGGGAACCGTGCCGCAGTCCCAGTCCAGTCCATCGATCTCCGTGGCCCGCGCCCGCCCGGCACCCGGCGTGCGCGCGCTGCCTCCGCCCGTCGGGTGGCCGGCGGGCCTGCTCGACATCGGCCGGCCCGCCGACCGGCTGCGCCCCGCCGACCGACCGCCCACCGACCGCCCGCCCACCGACCGCCCGCACGACGGGCATCCGCGCGGCGAGCCCGGCCACGGCGAGCATCGCCACGGTGCGCACCGGGACGGCGGGGGCCGTCACCGGGCGGCCGTCGACACGGAACAGCAGGACGCTCGGGGCGAATGGCTGCGGTTCGCCCCCGTCCAGCCGCTGTTCCGGGCCCGGGCCGCCCAGCGGCTCGCCGTGCTCGCCTACCACGGGGTGACCGACCACCGATCCTTCGGCGCCCAGCTCGACCGGCTCCAGCGGCTCGCCACGCCCGTCTCGCTCGACGCGGTCCTCCGGGCCGTGACCGAGCGGCGGCCGCT
The DNA here is from genome assembly GCF_040609095.1 of Kitasatospora sp. NPDC004799. Taxonomy (NCBI): domain Bacteria; kingdom Bacillati; phylum Actinomycetota; class Actinomycetes; order Kitasatosporales; family Streptomycetaceae; genus Kitasatospora; species Kitasatospora sp. NPDC004799. The sequence goes on along the minus strand of NZ_JBEXJK010000177.1, from coordinate 5,744 downwards.
GCCGCCCCGGAGCGTCCTGGTCACCTTCGACGACGCCGACCGGAGCGTGCTCACCCACGCCCTGCCGGCCCTGGACGCCCGGGGCATTCCGGCCACCGCGTTCGTCATCTCGGAGCTCATCGGCACCGAACGGCCGTTCTGGTGGCACGAGGCCGACTTCCTCGCCCGGCACGGGGGCCGGGCCCGCTCGCTCGACTGCGGACACCCGTCCCAGCTGCTCCGCCGGCTCAAGGCCATGCCGGACCCGGACCGGCGGCGCAGCCTGCACGAGCTGCGGGCCAGCGCCGACCGCCGGCCGCCCCGCCAGGAGCAGCTGACCCCGGCCGACCTGCTCGCGCTGCGGGACGGGGGCGTCGCCATCGGCAACCACACCCAGGGGCACCCGTGCCTCGGGCGCTGCGACGACGACACCGTGCGCACCGAGATCACCGGCGCCCACGAGGCCCTCACCCGGTGGCTGGGCGAACCACCGATCGCCTTCGCCTACCCGGACGGCGGGCACGACGTCCGTGCTGAAACCGTCCTGCAGGAGCTCGGCTACCGCCTCGGCTTCCTGTCCGACCACCGCCTGGGCCCCCGGCTCCCCTCCCACCCCCTCCAGATCAGCCGCCTCCAGGTCGACTCCACCACCAGCACCCGCCGCTTCGACACCATCCTCTCCGGCCTCGAACCCGCCTACCGCCGCTGGCGCCGCCAAGCCGTCGCCTAACCGAGGGCGGCAGCCCCACCCCTGCGTGGGAAGTCGGCCCCGCCGACTTCCCACGCAGCCAGGCCACCACCACCGCACTAGCAAGCCCCCGAGTGCGCCCGGCAACCCCGCATCAAAAGTCGGCCAGGCCGACTTCCTGTGCACACCCGCCCAAGCGACGGCCCGATGCACATGGACGCCATCCACACTGGCCCACGGCACCAGAAGTCGACCCAGCCGACTTCCTGCGCGCCTCGCGAAACGTCGACTCACGCACGAGCCGGGAAGTCCGCACGGAAAGTCGACCAGGCCGACCTTCCGTGCACCGGTAGTCCCTTGGTCGGCTCCCCCTATCGGTGCCATCCTCTGCGCGACTCTATGCGCGTAGAGCCAGGCACAGGCCGGTCGCCCCCGGGGAGCCACGACCGACCACTGCACGAGAAGTCGGCCAGGCCGACTTCCTATGCGCCGGGGAGATGGCCCGGGGCGCCTCCCGAGAGACACCGACCTGGCCAGGCGAGGTCTATGCGCGCAGAAGCTTCAGCACCCGGGGGGAGGTGGAGCAGCCCGCCGGGTCGCTACTGCACGAGAAGTCGGCCAGGCCGACTTCCTGTGCGGCCCGAGCGCGGCACACGCCCGCGCGCCGAAGGGTCGACTGCGCGGCGGTCTGGTCACACCTCCGCGCGGCGACCCGCCACCTGCGTGAGAAGTCGGCCAGGCCGACTTCCTGTGCGCCGGGCAGGGCAGGCACTGCGGCCAGGGAGGGCGTCCGCATGACCACGGAGCAGGGTCTATGCGCGTAGATACTGCACTGCCGCGTGGGAAGTCGGCCAGGCCGACTTTCTGTGCGGCCCGGCGCGGCACACGCCCGCACGCGGAAGGGTCGACTGCGCGGCGGTCTGGTCACACCCCCGTGCGGCGACTCGCCGCCTGCACGAGAAGTCGGCCGGGCCGACTTTCTGTGCGGCCCGGCACGGCACATGCCCGCGCACGGAAGGGTCGACTGCGCGGCGGGCTGGCCACACCCCCGCGCGGCGACCCGCCACCTGCACGAGAAGTCGGCCAGGCCGACTTCCTGTGCGCCGACGCCCGTGTCCGGGTCAGGCGATGAGGGTGGCGAGGGTGTTGCCCTGGGGGTAGAGGGCGGCGGCCGGGGGGAGGGTGGCGGGGGCGCCGGCGTGGAGGACGGTGAGGGTGCCGGTGCCGGTGCGGCTGGGATCGGCGACGCGGCGCAGGGCCTGGGCGGCGACGGCGTCGGCGGAGCCGAGCAGGGTGAGCGCCGGGGAGGCGGTCGGGGCGACGGCGGCGCGGATGCGGTCGTCGACGAGTTCATAGTGGGTGCAGCCAAGCACGATGACGTCCGTGCCGACCGGCGTCCGGGCGGCGGCGGCGGCGATGGCGGCCGTCACGGCCTCGTCGTCGCCGTGCTCGACCGCGTCCGCGAGGCCCGGGCAGGCGACCTCGGTGATGTCCGCCGAGCCGCCGAAGTCACGGATCAGCCCGCGCTGGTAGGCACTGCCGGTGGTGGCCGGGGTGGCCCAGATGGCGACCCGGCCGCCCAGGGCGGCGGCGGGCTTGATCGCCGGGACGGTGCCGATCACCGGCAGCCCGGGCTCCAGCTCGGCCCGCAGGGCGGCGAGCGCGTGGACGGAGGCGGTGTTGCAGGCGATCACCAGCGCGTCGGGCTCGAACGCGGCGGCGGCCCGGCAGCAGCCGAGCGCCAGCTCCGTGACCTCTTCCGGCGTCCGCGGCCCCCACGGCATCGAGGCCGGGTTGGAGGAGAGCACCAGATCCACGTCCGGGCGCAGCTTCCGAAGGGCGGCGGCGGCGGCCAGCAGGCCGATTCCGGAGTCCATCAGTGCGATCTTCACGGGTCAAGACTCTAGTCGATCCGCCCGCGCGGCCCGGTTCTGCGGCAGACTGCCGGGGTGACCGCCCTGCTGTGGATCGCCGCGTTCTCCCTGCTGGTCTGGCTCTGGCTGGCGTGCTGCCACGGCTCGTTCTGGCGCACCGACGTACGGCTTCCCCCGCGGCGCCCGCCGGTCCGCTGGCCGCGGGCGGCGATCGTGGTGCCGGCCCGGGACGAGGCCCCGGTGCTCCCGCTGAGCCTGCCGACGCTGCTCGCCCAGAAGTACCCGGGGCAGGCCCGGGTGATCCTGGTGGACGACCACAGCTCGGACGGCACCGGCGCGCTGGCGGCGGAGCTGCGGACGATCGACGGGCTGGAGCTGACCGTCACCTCCCCTCCCCCGCTGCCGCCCGGCTGGACCGGCAAGCTGTGGGCGCTGCGGCACGGCGTGGCGCTGGCCGGTCCGGACGTCGAGTACCTGCTGCTGACGGACGCCGACATCGCGCACGGCCCGGACTCGCTGGCCGAGCTGGTGGCCGCCGCCGAGAGCAACGGGCTGGACCTGGTCTCGCAGATGGCCCGGCTGCGGGTGGAGACCGGCTGGGAGCGGCTGATCGTGCCGGCCTTCGTGTACTTCTTCGCCCAGCTGTACCCGTTCCGCCGGAGCAACCGCCCGGGTGCCCGGACGGCCGCCGCGGCCGGCGGCTGCTCACTGGTGCGGCGCGAGGCGCTGGAGCGGGCGGGCGGGGTGGCGGCGATCCGCGGCGCGGTGATCGACGACGTGTCGCTGGCCCGGGCGGTGAAGGCCACCGGCGGCCGGACCTGGCTGGGCCTGGCCGACGCGGTGGACAGCGTGCGCCCGTACCCGCGGCTGGAGCAGCTGTGGCGGATGGTGTCGCGCAGCGCGTACGCCCAGCTCAGGCACTCGCCGCTGCTGCTGCTCGGGACGGTGCTGGGGCTGGCGCTGGTGTACCTGGTCCCGCCGGTGGCGACGGTGGCCGGCCTGGTGGCGGGGGCGCCGGCGGTGGCGGCCGCGGGCGGGGCCGCCTGGGCGCTGATGGCGGGCACGTACCTGCCGATGGTCCGGTACTACGGGCAGCCACCCGCGGCCGTACTGCTGCTGCCGTTCACCGCGGCGCTGTACCTGCTGATGACGGTGGACTCGGCGGTGCAGCACTGGCGCGGCCGGGGCGCGGCCTGGAAGGGCCGGACGTACTCCGGGGCCTGAGAAACCCGCTGCGCGGCGGGCCGCCCCGATCCATACTGCTCGGATGGACCGCCAGCAGATCTCCCGCCTCGCCCATGCCCACCACCCGATCGCGGCCCCGCTGGCGGACGAGTCGGTGGCCCGGCTGCTGGACCGCGCCACGGCCGGGACGGAGCAGGGCCGGGCCCTGGACCTCGGGTGCGGTGAGGGCGCCTGGCTGCTCCGGACGCTGGCGGCCCGCCCGGGCTGGCGCGCGGTGGGCGTGGACCTGGACCCGGCGGCGCTGACCAGGGCCCGGGAGACCGCGGCGGCGCTCGGCGTGCTCCGCCGAATCGGCCTGCACCACCTGGACGCACGGGAGTTCACCACGAAGGAGCCCTTCGACCTGGTGCTCTGCGTCGGCGCCACCCATGCCTTCGGCGGCCTGCTGCCGACGCTCGCCAGAGCCCGCGAACTCCTGGCCCCGGGCGGCCGGTTGCTGGTCGGCGAGGGGTTCTGGCAGCGCGAGCCGTCCCGGGCGGCGCTGGACGGACTGGGCGCGGCGCGGGAGGAGTTCGCGGACCTGGCGACGACCACCGACCGGGTCCTGGCGGACGGCTGGACACCGGTGTCCGGGCACGTCAGCACCGAACAGGAGTGGGACGACTACGAGTTCTCCTGGACGGGCTCGCTGGCCGGGTGGGCGCTGGACCACCCGGACCACCCGGACGCGGCGGCCGCCCGGGAGGCCGCGGACCGGCACCGCGCCGAGTGGCTGCACGGCTACCGGGGGACGCTCGGCTTCGTCACGTACCTGCTGCGCCGAGACGGAAGCGGATGAACGCGGGCGGCTCCTGCCGCGCCGTGCCGGGCAGGATGCCTGCCCGGCACGGCAGTTGAGCGAGCCGGCCCGCATTCACCGCGCGGACCGCGAGCGCGGGCTCAGTGCTTCTTCGCCTGCTCCTGCCGCACCAGGTGGTCGAGCACCCCGGGCATCGCCTCGACCCCGCCGGCCTTGGTCGGCGAGGTGCGGTACTCGCCCTGGACGACGACCGTCGGCAACTCGTCGATGCCGTAGCGCGTGAAGGCGGCGGCGGCCTCCTCGACCGACTGCGCCACCTCGGCGGAGCGGTACGTCCGGCCGAACGCCTGGGCGTCGATGCCGTGGCGCACGGCCCAGGCGGTGGCGGTGGCCTCGGTGGTGACGTCGAGGCCCTCGTCGTGCACCGAACGGAAGACACTGGCCTGGAGGCGGTCGACCAGGCCGAGGCGCTCCAGCGTGTAGTACAGCCGGGCGTGGCCGCGCTGCACGGACTCCTCCCCGCTGCCGGGCCAGATGGCCGGGACGCGGCGCAGCGCGACGTCGGTGCGGTGCTTCTCCGCCCAGGCCTGCAGGGGCTGTTCGAGCAGCTGGGAGTGGCTGCAGTTGTACCAGAAGAACTCGAGTGCCTCGGTCCGGGCGCTCTCGCGGACCGGTTGCGGGTGGTCGAGCTTGACGAACTGGGCACCCCCGGAGGCGGGTTGGTGGGTCATCGCGCCGGCCTGGACGGGGGACGCGGCGATCCCGACGGCGACGGCGAGCAGGACGGTGGACCGCAGGAATGACGTCGTTTTCACACCGGGCAGTGTGCTGGTGACGGTTCGCTACCGGCCGGTTGCTGCGGCCCTGCCGGGCCGGATTCGCCCGAACGGAGCACCTGGGCCGCGCCCCGTGGACGACGCGGACCACCCGCGGGGCCACCGCGGTCAGCCGGCGGTCTCCGCGCCCGCCGTCCACACCTCGGCGACCAGGTGCTGCCAGGCGTCCACGACGGCACCCAGCTCGAAGTGCTCCAGCGCGTGCGCCCGGGCCGCCGCGCCGAGGCCCGCCCGGTTGACCGCGAGCACCTTGCCCAGCGCCTCGGCGAGGGCGAGCGGGTCCCCGGGGGTGTCGGTGGCCGGTGCGGCGAAGCGGTGCCGGTGGCCGCTCTTGACCCGGGTGCTGCTCCAGCCGACCGCCCCGACCGGGGCCAGCCGGTGGC
>NZ_JBEXJK010000176.1:0-16296 GCF_040609095.1 Kitasatospora sp. NPDC004799 | reverse complement strand
AGCAGCCGCAGGGTGTTGGTGGCCTCGCCGGTCCTGCCCTTGATCATCAGGTTGACCAGGACGGAGCCGGCCTGGGCGATCACGGCGAGGCCGAGCGAGAGCGCGAGCACGGTGCGCCAGTGCCGGCGGACGGTGGTGACGGCACCGTCCAGCAGTTCGCCGAAGCTCAGCGGGCGCAGCGGGATGACGCCCGGCCTGGGGCTCGCGGGGGCGCCCCAGCCGTACGGGCGGTGCCCGCCGGGAGGCTGCTGTCCCCATTGCTGGCCCCACTGCTGTCCGCCGTGGGGGGCGCCGGCCGGGCCGGTCCAGCCGGGAGTGGGCTGCGGTGGTGCCGACGGGCCGGGCACGGCGGCGGGCGCGTCGACCGGGGGCCGGGCTCCGTCGCGGGGCGGCTCGGACGAGCTGGGCGAGGCCCAGCCCGGAGTGTCGGTCATCACTGCTCCTCGGAGGGCGTCACGGGCGCGACTGCGAACGGATCTTCCGCCCGCGCGCAGCGCCCATCGTGCCATGGGGCCGGAAACCGGCCCCACGGCGATCCGGTTGCTGATCGGCAACGGTCCTCCGCGGTGGGCCGGACGGTGGTCCGCCGCGGGGTGGGAAGGGGGTCGGAGGCGCTCCCGCCGGGTGCATTCGCCCGGTATGGCCGGAATGCACCGGCGGGGGAGTTGGCCGTTCTGGAGCAATGGCACTGCTGTGCGGCAGGTCACAATCCGGTAATGAGAAGATGGACGCATGAAGGGACGCGTCCTCGTCGTTGATGACGACTCCGCACTGGCCGAGATGCTCGGCATCGTGCTGCGTGGTGAGGGTTTTGAGCCGTTTTTCGTCGCGGATGGGGACAGGGCGCTAGCCGCGTTCCGGGAGACCAAGCCCGACCTGGTCCTGCTCGACCTGATGCTGCCCGGCCGGGACGGCATCGACGTGTGCCGGCAGATCCGGGCGGAGTCCGGCATCCCGATCGTCATGCTGACCGCGAAGACCGACACGGTCGACGTCGTGGTGGGCCTGGAGTCGGGTGCCGACGACTACGTCACCAAGCCGTTCAAGCCCAAGGAGCTGGTGGCCCGGGTGCGCGCCCGGCTGCGCCGCGCCGAGGAGCCCACGCCCGAGCAGCTGACCATCGGCGACCTGGTCATCGACGTGGCCGGCCACTCGGTGAAGCGGGACGGCCGGGGCATCCCGCTGACCCCGCTGGAGTTCGACCTGCTGGTCGCGCTGGCCCGCAAGCCCTGGCAGGTGTTCACCCGCGAGGTGCTGCTGGAGCAGGTCTGGGGCTACCGCCACGCGGCGGACACCCGGCTGGTCAACGTCCACGTGCAGCGCCTGCGTTCCAAGATCGAGAAGGACCCGGAGCGCCCCGAGATCGTGGTGACCGTCCGCGGCGTCGGCTACAAGGCCGGACCCAGCTGACGTGACGGACCGGGCAGACGACACCCCGTCGGGTTCCGCGACCGACGGGGCCGGGTCGGTGCGCGGCGACGTGCTGAGTTCGACCACCCGCCGCCGGCGCCCTTCCGGCGTGGTCGCACTGGTGAAGCGTCAGCTGCGCCGCCCCGTGCACCGGGTGGCCGCGCTGTACCGCCGGTCGATCCAGCTGCGCGTGGTCGCGGTCTCCCTGCTGGCGTCCATCGCGGTCGTCCTGGTGCTGGGCGTGGTCGTGGTGGCGCAGGTGCGCACCGGTCTGCTCGGCACCAAGATGGACGCCGCCCGGGCGCAGGCCAGGATCGGCTTCCAGGTCGAGCAGAAGAAGATCGACGAGGCCCGGGACCAGAAGCTGCGGGGCACCGCCGACCCGACCGTCGACGAGACGGGCACCTGGCTGCTGCGGCAGGTCAACGACCTGGCCGGGAGCGGGCAGACCGTCTACTCGGTGATCGCGATGGCCCCCGGCACCGGTGCCGTCGTCCCGGACACGGCCGGCTTCGCGCCGCGCTACTCGGGCGACATCCAGCCCAGCAGCATCCCGGACGCCCTGCGGGCCAAGCTGGCCTCCGAGCAGGGCCAGATGTTCGAGCAGCCGACCCGGATCCACCGCTCGCCCGAGAGCGGCGGGACGTCCGAGCCCGGGCTGGCCCTCGGCATGCAGTTCCGCGGCCCGGCCGAGACGCCGTACCAGATGTTCTACGTGTTCTCCTTCGGCCAGGAGACCGAGACCCTCAACCTGATCACCGGGACCCTGGCGACCGCCGGGGTGTTCGTGGTGATCCTCATGGGCGGCATCGCCTGGGTCGTGGTGCGCCAGGTGGTCACCCCGGTCCGGATGGCCGCCGGGATCTCCGAGCGGCTCGCCGACGGGCACCTGGAAGAGCGGATGAAGGTCACCGGGACGGACGACATCGCCCGCCTCGGGGAGTCCTTCAACCGGATGGCCAACGCCCTCCAGACGCAGATCCGCCAGCTGGAGGAGCTGTCCCGGGTCCAGCGGCGGTTCGTCTCGGACGTCTCGCACGAGCTGCGCACCCCGCTGACCACGGTCCGGATGGCCGCCGACCTCATCTACGACAGCCGCGAGGACCTGGACCCGATGGCGGCCCGCTCGGCGGAGCTGCTCCAGGGCCAGCTGGACCGCTTCGAGTCGCTGCTCGCCGACCTGCTGGAGATCAGCCGCTTCGACGCCGGCGCCGCGATCCTGGACGCCGAGCCGGTCGACCTGCGCGAGATCGTCGCCCGGGTGGTGGAGGCCGCCGAACCGCTGGCCGAGGCCAAGGGCAGCGCCGTGGTGATCCGCGGCGACGGCGAGCCGGTGCTGGCCGAGGTGGACTCCCGCCGGATCGAGCGCATCCTGCGCAACCTGGTGGTCAACGCGCTGGAGCACGGCGAGGGCCGCGACGTGGTGGTCCGGCTGGGCTCCGCGGACGGCGCGGTCGCGGTCGGCGTGCGCGACTACGGCATCGGCCTCAAGCCGGGCGAGGCGTCCCGGGTGTTCCACCGCTTCTGGCGGGCCGACCCGTCCCGGGTGCGGACCACCGGCGGCACCGGCCTCGGCCTGTCCATCGCCGTCGAGGACGCCCACCTGCACGGCGGCTGGCTCCAGGCCTGGGGCGAGCCCGGCGGCGGCTCGCACTTCCGGCTCACCCTGCCGCGCACCCGCGGCGGCGAGATCGCCCGGGCGCCGTTCCGGCTGGAGCCGGAGGACTCCCGCAACAACCGGGGCCTGGGCGCGCAGGGCACGCCGTACCGGCGGGCGATCAGCCCGGCCGGAGCGACGGCGACGGCCGCCGTCGACGACCAGGCGGAGACGCCGGAGAGTATGGGCAACGGCCTCGGCAGCGGGCTCGGCGGGGTGCTGAACATCGGCCCCGGGCTGGGCCGGCAGCGGCTGCCCGAGGGGCCGCGGTCGGACCCCTCGGACGTGTGGACGGCCGCCGGGTACGGGGCCACCGGGGCCCAGGTCATGGTGGACCCGACGCCGGGACGGCCGTCGGTGGCGCAGCGGACGGCGGAGCCGGACGTGACGGGTGGGACGACGGACGCGGAGGGGTCGCAGCGTGCGAAGGACGAGCAACAGGACTGAGCCGCGGCTCCTCGCGGTGGTCGGCGGGCTGCTCGGCGCCCTGGTGGCGAGCGGCTGCGCCGCCATGCCCGATTCCGGCGGCGTCACCAGGGTGGAGCTGTCCCCGGGCTCGGCCGACAAGAACCTGCAGGCCCGGGTCTACCCGGTGGCGCCCGGCCGGGGCGCCAAGCCGCGCGAGCTGCTGACCGGGTTCCTGGACGCGGTGACCGCCGACGAGGGGTACGAGACCGCGCGCAAGTACCTCACCGAGAGCGCCGCCACCAGCTGGAACCCGGACGCCGAGACCAAGGTGCTCTCCGCCACCACCATCCCGGCCGGCCAGGACCCCGCCGAGACGGACAGCACCTTCTCCGCGATGGTGTCCGGGCAGCTGGTCGCCACCGTCGACGAGAAGCGCTCGTACCTGCTGGTGACCGGGGGGCAGAACAACGTCTCCTACGACTTCACCTTCGTCCGGGAGAACGGCGAGTGGCGGATCGACAAGGTGCCGCCCGGCGTGATCATGAACGAGACCAACTTCCGGAACAGCTTCCGGCAGGTCGAGCGGTTCTTCTACACCGCGCCGGACCCGTCCTCGGCGGTCTCCGGGAGCGCGGGCCAGGAGGCGCTGATCGCCGACCCGATCTACCTGCGGCGCCGGGTGGACCCGCTCCTCTCGGCCGCCCGGGCGCTCGTCAACGGCCCCTCCGTCTGGCTCTCGCCGGTGGCCCGCACGGCGTTCCCGGCCGGCACCACGGTCGACAGCGCGACCATCGACGACCGCTCCGCCCACGTGCAGCTCGGCAAGGCGGACATCGGCGAGCCGACCGCCTGCCGGCGGATGGCGACCCAGCTCCTCTACACCCTCGCCGACCAGGCCAAGGGCCAGGTCAGCCAGCTGGAACTGAAGGGGCGGCACGGCACCTGCACGGTCGCCCGCAGCGACTCCGACGGCCCCGGCTCGCTGGCCGGTAGCGCCGCCAAGCAGCTGTACTACCAGCGCGCCGACAACGGGGTGCTGATGAGCACCGACGAGGGGCGCACCGGCGACCCGGTCCGCGGCCCCCTCGGCAAGCCGCAGCCGAACGGCACGCCGCCGCTCGGCACGGTCGCCGTCAGCCGGGACGGCGGCTGGGCCGCCGCGCTCAGCGGGGACGGCCACCAGCTGTTCTCGGTGCCGCTGTCGGACAGCGCGGCGACCATGGGCGAGGCGGTGCTCAGCTCGCCCAAGGGCGGTGACAAGGAGGACGGCCTCACCTCGCCGAGCTGGGACGGGCGCGGCGACCTCTGGGTGGTGGAGCGCACCAAGCAGAGCTCGCGGGTGGTGATGGTGCGCGGCAACAAGTCCTACACCGTGCCGGTCGAGGGGCTGACCGGGCAGAACGTGGAATCGCTCAAGATCGCCTCGGACGGCGCCCGGGTCGCCCTGGTGGTCAAGAGTCCGGGCGTGGCGACCAGCTCGCTGAAGTTCGGCCTGGTCGTGCACGGCGGCACCAAGGACGCGCCGACCGCGAAGATCGTCAACGTGCGCCCGGCGGCTCCGAGCCTCACCGACATCGCCTCGGTCTCCTGGGCCGGGACCGACCAGCTGCTGGTGCTCGCCAAGGAGGCCGAGGGGACCCAGCAGCTGCACCACATCAGTACCGACGGCTCGCAGAGCTCGGACACCCAGCTGGGGATCGGCGAGAGCATGCGGACCGTCTCCGCCTCGGAGGTCCCCGGGGACGGCGTGAACCAGGCGCCGTCGGTGCTCGCGATGGGCGAGGTCAAGCAGGCGGAGGGCAAGCCGACCGAGCTCAAGGCCTTCCGGCTGGTCAGCAACCAGTGGCGGGAGGTCTCGCTGATCGACAAGCCCCGCGCCTTCTTCTACCCGGGCTGACGGGCTGACGGTCCGGTGGGTCGCGGGCCGTCGCCCGCGCGGGTCCGCGCTTGCCGGCTCTGCGTCCGGGCGAGCTAGCAGGCCGGGTGCGCGGCGACCGGGTGCACGGTGGCCGCGACCGTGGCACCGGCCCGGGCGGGCAGGCCGGCGTCGGCCAGCGCCCGGGCGGCCTCGGCGAGGCTGGCCCCGGTGGTCACCAGGTCGTCCACCAGCACCGGGTGACGGCCCGCCAGGCCCGCCCGCCCGGTCCGGGCGCGCGGCAGCACGGTGAGCGCGCCGTGCAGGTTGCGGCGCCGCTCGGCCGCGTTCAGCCCGGTCTGGTCGGCGACCGGCCGGGCGTGCCGCAGCAGCGGCGCCGCCCGGACGTCCAGGCCGGACCGGCGCAGCGAACGGGCGGCCGCCCCGGCCAGCCGCAGCGTCGGATCGTGCCCGCGGGCGCGGACGGCCGAGCGCGCCGAGGGCATCGGGACCAGCAGCAGCGGCGCGGCCCCGGCCCGCGCGCCCAGGGCGGAGCGCACCGCCCGGCCGAGGGCGTCGCCGAGCGGCCCGGCCAGCCGCAGCGCGCCCCGCTCCTTGTGGGCGAGCAGCAGCTGCCGGACCGCGCCGGTGTACGGCGCGGCGGCGTACGTCCAGGGCAGCAGGGTGGGGGCCGGCCGTGCGGTGGCCAGCTCCGCCCGGCAGACCGGGCAGAGCTGGGTGCGTTCGCTGCCGCAGCCCGCGCAGTCGGCCGGCAGCAGGACGTCCAGCAGCCCCGCCAGTGCGTGGCCGAACGGCCCCTGGGCGGACGGCGGACGGGTGGGCGAGGGGGATGGCGGCACGGCTGCTCCTGGCGGCGGCAGGCACGGAGAGTCAGCAAAGGATGCGCCGTATGGGGGGCGTTGTCCAGGTATTTACCCTTACTTCACTCGCGGGAGGGTAGACAGGGTGCACCAGCTTGACCGCCCGACCGCAGTATCGGGTCATACCCTCCTTATCGCCTGGGGAGGCGAAAAACCCGTGTGAGGTGTTCGATAAGGCCCAGGGGGTTTCAACCGTCCCTGGTGGGGAGGAAGTGAGGTGAGGGCCAGTCGTTTCCCGCCGCTGGCGGCGGGGGCGGGGGGCCGGCAGTGGATGGGCTGGTCCAGCTGGGTCTCAGTCCGGTCCGGTAGCACCCGGATCGGCGTCAGCACGAGGGATCGGAGTTCTGCGTGGACATCGTCGTCAAGGGCCGCAAGACCGAGGTGCCCAAGAGGTTCCGCGAGCACGTGGCCGAGAAGCTGGAGAAGGTCCAGAAGTTCGACGCCAAGGCCATCAGCCTCGACGTCGAGGTGTCCAAGGAGCACAACCCGCGGCAGGCCGACCGGTCCGATCGGGTGGAGATCACTCTCCGCAGCCGCGGCCCCGTGATCCGGGCCGAAGCCGCCGCCGGTGACCCGTACGCGGCGCTCGACCTGGCTTCGGCGAAGCTCGACGCGCAGCTGCGCAAGTCCGCGGACCGGCGTCGGGTGCACAAGGGCGGCGCGAACGGCCGCACCCCGATCAGCGTCGCCGAGGCGACCGCGGCCCTGGCCGCGCTGCCGGACACGACGGCGCCGGAGGGCGGGACGAACGGCGCCGTCCGCAAGACCATGATGGGATCCCTGGAAGTGGAGGGCGAGGGCCCGCTGGTGGTCCGGGAGAAGACGCACCCGGCCGCCCCGATGGCACTGGACCAGGCGCTCTACGAGATGGAGCTGGTCGGCCACGACTTCTACCTCTTCGTGGAGAAGGACAGCGGCCTGCCGAGCGTGGTCTACCGCCGGCACGGTTACCACTACGGCGTCATCCACCTGCAGACCGACCTCGCGGCCGGGCCGGGTGGTGGCGCGGGCGGCGCGATCGGCGGGCCCGACGACGAGGACTGACCGTCCGAGCAGCGATGGAGGGGTGACCCCGGTGGCCGCGGCCGCCGGGGACACCGGCGTTCGGGCGCGTGGTCACCGGCGTTCCGGCGCGGGGCGGTTCGAACGGCGTCGCGTCCCGGACGGAGGGGTCACCCGATGCGGGGGAATCGGCGTCGGAGGGTGACCGTGGCGGTGTCGGGGCGTGGAATGATTGGCGCACGACGACCCGCGAAGGGGGAGGAGCGGATGGGGGATCACTTCGGGCTGGGGCCCGGGGTCGGGCCGGGGCTGCCGCCGGGGGTGGAGGACGAGCCCGCGTACGAGCCGCACCGGGGTGAGCCGATCCGCGTACTGGTGGTGGACGACCACGCGCTGTTCCGCCGGGGCCTGGAGATCGTGCTCGCGGAGGAGCCGGACATCAAGGTCGTCGGCGAGGCGGGGGACGGCGCCGAAGCCGTGCTGAAGGCCGCCGACCTGCTGCCCGACATCATCCTCATGGACGTCCGGATGCCGCGCCGCAGCGGGATCGAGGCCTGCACGGCGATCAAGGACGTGGCACCCAGCACCAAGATCATCATGTTGACGATAAGCGACGAGGAGGCCGACCTCTACGAGGCGATCAAGGCGGGGGCCACCGGCTACCTGCTCAAGGAGATCTCCACCGACGAGGTCGCCACCGCGATCCGCGCGGTCGCCGACGGGCAGTCCCAGATCAGCCCGTCGATGGCGTCCAAGCTGCTCACCGAGTTCAAGTCGATGATCCAGCGCCGCTCCGACGACCGGGACCTGGTGCCCGCGCCCCGGCTCACCGACCGGGAGCTGGAGGTGCTCAAGCTGGTGGCGACCGGGATGAACAACCGGGAGATCGCCAAGGAGCTGTTCATCAGCGAGAACACCGTGAAGAACCACGTGCGCAACATCCTGGAGAAGCTCCAGCTGCACTCCCGGATGGAGGCGGTGGTGTACGCGATGCGCGAGAAGATCCTCGAAATAGGCTGAGCCGGACGGGACTTGGCGCCTGGGGCTAGCCGCTCGCCAGCAGCTTCTCCAGGGCCGGGCGCAGCCGCTCGTCGTGCAGCGCCCCGACCCGCACGTCGTCGCAGCCGACCCAGGCGGCCGCCTCGCGCAGGGCCGTCGCCAGGGCCTCGACGTGCCGGGCGCCGCCTCCCCGGCCGCCGTCCAGCGAGACCTGCCGGGCGACCAGGGTGCGCCCCTCGCGGGCCGGGTCGACCCGGCCGACTAGCCGGCCGCCGGCCAGCAGCGGCATCGCGAAGTAGCCGTGCACCCGCTTGTGCTTGGGCGTGTAGGCCTCCAGCCGGTGCGTCATGCCGAAGATCCGCTCGGTGCGGGGGCGGTCCCAGATCAGCGAGTCGAAGGGCGAGAGCAGCGTGGTGCGGTGGCGCCCGCGCGGGGCGGTGGCGAGGGCGGCCGGGTCCGCCCAGGCGGGGGCCGGGGAGCCGTCCGGGCCCCAGCCGGCCACCTCGACCGGGACGAGCCCGCTGTCGGCGAGCACCGGGTCCAACTGCTCGGCGCGCAGCCGGTGGTAGTCCAGCAGGTCGGCCCGGGTGGCCACGCCGAGCGCGGCGCCGGCCTGGGCGACCAGGGTGCGCACGCACTCCTCGTCCGACCGGTCCTGCCCGAACAGGGCGTCCGGGATCGCCTGTTCGGCCAGCGCGTAGACCCGCTTCCAGCTCCGGCGCTCGGTGCAGACCACGTCGCCGAAGGCCAGCGCCCGCTCGACCGCGATCTTGGTGTCGGACCAGTCCCACCACTCGGAGGTCCGCTTGGCGCCGCCCAGCTCGGTGGAGGTCAACGGCCCCTCGGTGCGCAGCTTGTCGAGCACGGCGCGGTAGGTCTCGGGCGCGACCTGGTGGCCCCAGAGGTGGCCGCGGTCGCGGTAGCGGCGGCGCCGGAAGGCGAACAGCGGCCACTCCTCGACCGGCAGGACGCAGGCCGCGTGCGACCAGTACTCGAAGCTCGTGCCGCCGCCCCAGTACGCCGCCTCGACGGCCGGGCGGCCGACCGCGCCGAGGCGGGCGTACGGCACCAGCTCGTGGGAGCGGGCGAGCACCGAGATGGTGTCCAGCTGGACGGCGCCCAGGTGCCGCAGCACCCCGCGCACCCCGGCGCGGCGGTCCGGCGCGCCCAGCAGGCCCTGGGCGCGCAGGGCGATCCGGCGGGCGTCGTCCGCGCTGAGGACGGTGACGGGGGCGGCGGGGGCTGGGCGGGCGGCAGCGGCGGTCATGCCGGGGAGCGTAGCCGGGGGCACTGACAGCGCGGACCCGGCCCGGGGCGGGGGCTCGGCCCGGCCCGGCGGGCCCGGCTCCGGAGGGCTCGGCCCGGGTCGACTCAGTCCAGGTCGGCGGGCAGCAGGGAGGCGACCCAGGCGTCGTGGAAGACGCCGCGCTGCTCGGCGTACGAGCGCAGGGTGCCCTCGAAGCGGTAGCCGGCCTTCTCGGCGACCGCGCGGGAGCCCTCGTTGCCGACGTAGGCCTGCCACTCCAGGCGGCGCAGGCCGAGCTCGCGCAGGCCGTAGCGGGAGACGGCGCGGGCGGCCTCCGTGGTGTAGCCGCGGCCGCGGAACTCCTTCACGGCCCACCAGCCGATCTCGGCGCAGCCCGGGTCGTGGGCGCGCAGGACGAGCCCCTGGGAGCCGACCAGGGCGCCGGACTCGCGCTCGAAGACGCACCAGATCCGGTTCGCCCCGCTGTGCCAGCCCGCGGCGGCGAGATCGCGCACGAAGTACTCCGCGTCCTCGCGCCGGTACGGCGACGGAACGACCGTCCAGCGCTGGATCTCCGGGTCCTGGCAGGCGGTGAAGACCGCGTCGATGTCGGACTCCCGCGGGGCGCGCAGGACGAGCCGCTCGGTGGTGAGGGTGACCGGCGCGCTGATGCTTTCTTCCATGAACGGATTATTCCGCCCGGCGAGGAAAGCGGGCATCCGAATATCCCGCCGCCCCGCTCGTTCCGCGGACGGCCAACTCTCCGGCGCGCCGACCGTTTTGTCCCGGTGGACGGTGCTATCGGGCCATGTGCTCGCGGGGGTGACACGGGAATACCGTGCTGACGCACCTCCCGGGGGGTTGGACTCCTCGCATACGATGGCCCGTGCGGTGGGGTGGACCCCCCGTGCAGTCGTCCAGTGCCAATACAGGCAAGGAGCCCGCTCACGTGTCCGTCTTCGACAAGATCCTGCGCGCAGGCGAGGGCAAGATCCTTCGCAAGCTGCAGCGGATTGCTGCCCAGGTCAACTCCATCGAAGAGGACTTCGTCAACCTCACCGACGCCGAGCTGCGCGCACTGACCGACGAGTACAAGCAGCGGCTCGCGGACGGCGAGACCCTGGACGACATCCTCCCCGAGGCGTTCGCCACCGTCCGCGAGGCGGCCAAGCGCGTGCTCGGCCAGCGGCACTACGACGTCCAGCTGATGGGCGGCGCGGCCCTGCACTTCGGCTACGTCGCCGAGATGCGCACCGGTGAGGGCAAGACCCTCGTCGGCACCCTGCCGGCGTACCTGAACGCGCTGACCGGCAAGGGCGTCCACCTGATCACCGTCAACGACTACCTCGCCGAGCGCGACTCGGAGTGGATGGGCCGGGTGCACCGCTTCCTCGGCCTCGAAGTCGGCGTGATCCTGGCCAACATGACGCCCGCCGAGCGCAAGCGCCAGTACGGGATGGACATCACGTACGGCACCAACAACGAGTTCGGCTTCGACTACCTGCGCGACAACATGGCCTGGTCGCAGGACGAACTCGTCCAGCGCGGCCACTACTTCGCGGTCGTCGACGAGGTCGACTCGATCCTGATCGACGAGGCCCGCACCCCGCTGATCATCTCCGGCCCGGCCGACCAGGCGACCAAGTGGTACGCCGACTTCGCCAAGCTGGTGCTGCGCCTGAAGATCGACCGCGACTACGAGGTCGACGAGAAGAAGCGCACCGTCGGCATCCTGGAGGAGGGCGTCTCCCGGGTCGAGGACTACCTGGGCATCGACAACCTCTACGAGTCGGTGAACACCCCGCTGGTCGGCTTCCTGAACAACGCCATCAAGGCGAAGGAGCTGTACAAGCGGGACAAGGACTACGTCGTGATGAACGGCGAGGTCATGATCGTCGACGAGCACACCGGCCGCATCCTGGCCGGCCGCCGCTACAACGAGGGCATGCACCAGGCGATCGAGGCCAAGGAGGGGGTGGAGGTCCAGAACGAGAACCAGACCCTGGCCACCATCACCCTGCAGAACTTCTTCCGCCTGTACGACAAGCTCGCGGGCATGACCGGTACCGGCACCACCGAGGCCGCCGAGTTCCACCAGATCTACAAGCTCGGCGTGGTGCCGATCCCGACCAACAAGACGCCGCTGCGCATCGACCAGCCCGACCTGATCTACAAGTCGGAGCCGGCCAAGTTCGCCGCCGTGGTCGAGGACATCGCCGAGAAGCACGAGAAGGGCCAGCCGGTGCTGGTCGGCACCGTGTCGGTCGAGAAGTCCGAGTACCTGTCGCAGGAGCTGCGCAAGCGCGGCATCCCGCACGAGGTGCTGAACGCCAAGCACCACGAGCGCGAGGCGCAGATCGTCGCGCAGGCCGGCCGCAAGGGCGCCGTCACCGTCGCCACCAACATGGCCGGCCGCGGCACCGACATCATGCTGGGCGGCAACGCCGACCACCTGGCCGCCGCCGAGCTGGCGCAGCGCGGGCTGACCCCGACGGACACCCCGGAGGAGTACGAGGCCGCCTTCCCGGCCGCGCTGGAGAAGGCCAAGGCCTCGGTGAAGGCCGAGCAGGACGAGGTCAAGGAGGCCGGCGGCCTCTACGTCCTCGGCACCGAGCGGCACGAGTCCCGCCGGATCGACAACCAGCTGCGCGGCCGCTCCGGCCGTCAGGGCGACCCGGGCGAGTCCCGCTTCTACCTGTCGCTGGGCGACGACCTGATGCGCCTGTTCAAGGCCGGCATGGTCGAGCGCGTGCTCTCGATGGCCAACGTGCCCGAGGACGTGCCGATCGAGTCCAAGATGGTCACCCGCGCCATCGCCTCCGCGCAGACCCAGGTCGAGCAGCAGAACTTCGAGATCCGCAAGAACGTCCTCAAGTACGACGAGGTGCTCAACCGCCAGCGCGAGGTCATCTACGGCGAGCGCCGCCGGGTGCTGGAGGGCGAGGACCTCCAGGAGCAGGTCGGCCACTTCATGGACGACACCGTCGAGGCGTACGTCCGGGCCGCCACCGGCGAGGGCTTCGAGGACGACTGGGACCTGGAGAAGCTCTGGACCGCGCTCAAGCAGCTCTACCCGGTCACCCTGGACCTGGCGGAGCTGGAGGAGGAGGCCGGCGGCCAGGCCGGGCTGACCCCCGAGTTCCTGATCAAGTCCATCCAGGAGGACATCCAGGCGCAGTACGGCGCCCGTGAGGACCAGCTGGGCGCGGAGATCATGCGCGAGCTGGAGCGCCGGGTCGTGCTGTCGGTGCTGGACCGCCGCTGGCGCGAGCACCTCTACGAGATGGACTACCTCCAGGAGGGCATCGGCCTGCGGGCCATGGCGCAGCGCGACCCGCTGGTCGAGTACCAGCGCGAGGGCTTCGACATGTTCACCGCGATGATGGAGGGCATCAAGGAGGAGTCCGTCGGCTACCTGTTCAACCTGGAGGTCCAGGTCGAGCAGCAGGTCGAGGAGGTCCCGGTCGAGGACGCCCAGGTGGTGCTCGACAAGCTGGAGAAGGACGCCGCCCGCCCGGAGATCAAGGCCAAGGGCCTGGAGGCCCCGAAGCCGCAGCGGCTGCACTACACGGCCCCCTCGGACGAGGTCGGCGGCGGTGTCATCGAGGGCGACTTCGACGACCTCGCGCCGGAGGACGAGGGCGACGGCCTGACCCGCGCCGAGCGCCGCAAGGCCGCGAAGTCGGCCAAGGGCCGCCGCCGCAAGGGCTGAGCCGGCCGCTGGAGACCAGCCAGGACGCCACGCAGGGCGCCGTTCCCGGACCGGGACGGCGCCCTGCGCCGTCCGGTACCGCCGGAGCCGGGGCAGGGTGCTCACCGGGCCTCCACGGCCGTGCACTGCCACTGCCCGGCCGGGCCGCGCTGCTCCAGCCGGAAGGCCACCATGTGGTGCCGCCGGCCGAGGTCGACCCGCACGCAGGCCTCCACCGCGTCCGGTGAGGGCGAGCGTTCGTGCACCGGACCGAGCCGGGGCCGGTCGGCGGGGCCGCCGCGGCGCAGCGCGCCGGCCCGGACCAGTGAGGCGAGCTGCCCGTAGCCGTCCAGGCTGGTGTGCCGCATCAGCTGGCCGGAGGGCCGTGCGCCGGTGAGCACCTCGACCAGCTGCCGGGCGAACCGGGCGGCCAGTGCCCCCGGGCCGGCCCCGGAGTCGGCCCCCGGGGTGCCGGTGCAGGCGGCGCGCGGGTGGCGCGGCCGGCGCCCGGCCGGGGCGCAGGCGCCGGCGGTGCGCGCACGGCGGTACGGACGGGCGGTGAGGTGCGCGGTCGGGTGCGCGATCGGGAGGGTGCTGCAGCGGACGGTCACGGCGGTGGCTCCTGGACGGGGTGGTGCGGGTACGGACGGGTCCAGGCTGGGGGCGTCCCGCGCGGGGCGGCAACGGGTTTCCGGGGTGGCCGGGACAGGCCGTCGAGTTCACCTATCCGGATGAACCGGCCAGTGCGGCGACGGGCCGGAGGGGTCGGTCGGCGGCGCCGGGTTGACGTGCGGCAGCGGGTCGTACGGCCCGAAAGGGGACGCTCCGGCTGGGCGGACCGGGTGGCGGCGCCCGCCGCCGCGTTTGCGCCGGCCCGGTTCGGCGCGCACCATCGGAGCCCGGCCGGGAGCGGACGGCCGGGTTCCCACGACGAGGGGCGGCCGGTATGGCGACACGGACGGCGGCAGCGACCGGCCCCGCCCGGCCCGCCGCCGGAGCGCCCCGGCGCGGCCTGGTGCTGGGCGGCGGCGGGATGCTCGGCGCGGCCTGGACGGTCGGTGCGCTGTGCGCCGTGGAGGAGGCCACCGGGCGGCAGCCGGGGGAGGCCGACGTCCTGCTCGGCACCTCGGCGGGCGCGATCCTCGCCGCGCTGCTGGCCGGCGGCGTCCGCCCCGAGCAGCTGCGCGACCACCAGCGCGGCCTGCCGGTCACCGAGGGGCCGCTGGCCGGGGCGGCCTTCGACTACGACACCGCCGTCGGCGGCGCGCTGCCGCCCCGCCCCCGGGCCGGCATCGGCTCGCCCGGCCTGCTGCGCCACGCCGTCCGGCACCCGCGCGAGTACCCGCTGCTGACCATGGTCTCGGCGATCGCGCCGCACGGCCGCGGCTCGCAGGCGCCGGTCGGCGAGCTGGTGCGCGGCCTGCTCGGCGACGGCCTGCTCGGCGACGGCCCGCTCGGCGACGGCCTGCCCGGTTCGGGCGGGCCGCCCGCCGGGGGATCGCCGCTGCGGGTGGTGGCCGTGGACTACCGCAGCGGCCGCCGGGTGGTCTTCGGCGACCCGGACGCCCCGGCCGTCCCGGTGCCCGACGCCGTGATGGCCTCCTGCGCGATCCCCGGCTGGTTCGCCCCGGTGCGGCTGGACGGCTCGGCGTACGTGGACGGCGGCTGCTGGTCCGCCACCAACGCCGACCTGATGCTCGGCCGGGGCCTGGACGAGGTGTACGTGCTCGCCCCGATGGCACTGCGGCCGGCGCCCAGGACGGCATCCAGGTCGGCCCCCCGGCCGGGGCGGGCCGGGAGCCCGGGCCGGCTCCGGGGCGGCCGCGACGCCCGGGCCGCCCTGCGCGAGTGGCGTGAGCGGGACCGCCCGCGCGGCGTCCTCGCCCAGCTGGTGAGCCGCTACCGCCGCGCCGTCACCCGGCAGCTGCTGCGCGAGGCCGCGCTGCTGCGGGCCGAGGGCGTCCGGGTGCGGCTGCTCGCCCCGACCCCGGCGGACCTCGCGGTGATGGGCCCGAACATGATGGACCCGGCCCGCCGCGGCGCCGTCCTGGAGAGCGCCCTGCGCACCGCCCGGGAGGCGCTCGGCGCCCGGCGGTGAGCGCCCGCCCGCGCACCGGAGGTGATCAGGGGCGGGCCGACGGCGCTTATTCTGGGGGCGCTGGAGAAGCTGTGCCGCTGGACGAACCCCGCTGGACGAACCGGAGAGTGCCACCGATGCGCGTGTACGTGCCCACCACCCTGACCGGCCTGGCGGCGGCGCACGAGGGCGGCTCCCTGGAGCAGTCCGCCGCGTACGCCGTGACCCCCGCGCTGCGCGAGTGGTACGTCAGCGACGACCTGGAGGAGCTGGAGTACGCGGCGCTGAACCGGGCCGCGCAGGCCTCGCTGCGCCAGCTGGCCGCCGACCCGGGGGCCCCGCGCCGCCGGGTGGTGGTGGCGCTGGACGTGGCCGACGCCTCGGTGCGGCCGTTCCCCGGTGACGAGTACCAGGACCAGGCCTCGCTCGGCCGGGTGGTGCTGGCCGGCCCGGTGCGGCTGGCCAAGGCGGCCGCGGTGCACGCCGACGTGGCCGACGACGAGGTGGTCACCGACGTCGCGGCGGCGGTGGCGGCGGTGGCCGCGGCCGACGCGGGCGACCAGGACGCCCAGTTCACCGTGGACGGCGCCGAGGACCACGACCTGCTCTGGTACGCGACCCAGGAGATCCCCTCGCTGTTCGCGTGAGCTCCGTCCTACCGGCGTGTCGCCCTGCCGGGTTACCGTTTCACCCTGTGCGCACTCACATCGTTTGGGACTGGAACGGCACGCTCTTCCACGACATGGAGGCCGTGCTCGGGGCGAGCAACGCCGCCTTCGCGACCATCGGCGTCGGGCCGATGACGCTCCAGGAGTACCGCGAGCAGTACGAGGTCCCGATCCCCCGCTTCTACCGGCGCCTGCTCGGCCGGATGCCCTCCGAGCAGGAGTGGCTGACGCTCGACGACGCCTTCCACGACCGCTACCGGGAGCTCAGCCCGGCCTGCGGGCTGACCGAGGGCGCGCGCGAGCTGCTGGACGGCTGGCGGGAGGCCGGGAACAGCCAGTCGCTGCTGTCGATGTACGAGCACGACCGGCTGGTGCCGCTGGTCGACACCTTCGGCCTGACCG
>NZ_JBEXJK010000175.1:0-16314 GCF_040609095.1 Kitasatospora sp. NPDC004799 | reverse complement strand
CCGCCGTGCCGCTCGCGGTGCTCTGCCTGGTCACGCTCTCCCGGGCGGTCGCGGCGGGCAACGCCCGGATGCTCTCCAGCCGGCGCGGCAAGGACGGCGGCCAGCCGGGAGTCGGAGAAGCCGCCGACGCAGACCCGGTCCCAGGCGTCCGTCCGGCGGATCGCCTCGACCAGCGGCGCGACGGCCGGCGCCGCCTTGACGTCGATGTTGAAGCGGGCCCCGGGGAACGCGCCGAGCAGGTCCTCCAGCAGCGGCACCGGCTCGGTCCCGCCGATCCGGGCCCGCCTGACGGTCTCCCAGGGCAGCTCCGCCACCGCCCCGGCGCGGTCGGTGACCCGGTCGAGGCGCTCGTCGTGGAAGGCCACCAGCACGCCGTCGGCGGTCGCGTGCACGTCCGTCTCCAGGTAGCGGTACCCGAGCGCGACGGCGGCCTCGAAGGCGGCGAGCGAGTTCTCGGGGCGCCCGAGGTCACCGCCCCGGTGCGCGAAGGCGAGCGGCCCGGGGTGGTCGAGGAAGGGGTGCATGAGCTGCTCCGAGCTGCGGGGACGGGGGCCCCACGAGCCCCGCGGGGCCCATGGGCTGCCAGCGCGTTACAGTATGACGCACTCTGTCAAGTGGTAACGCCTGCCTCGGCCCCCGCCGCTCAGCCGCTCAGCCGCCCGCCCCGGCGCGGACGTCCCGGCGCATGCCGAGGATCTCCGCGACGGCCTCCAGCCAGCGGGCCAGCAGCTGGTCGCCGTCGACGGTGGTGACGGTGGTGGCCGCCGAGCCCAGCCAGTCGCGGGCGAGCCGGGCCGGCTCCGCCCCCGGCAGCGGTTCGGCCAGGTCCGCGGCGTAGCGGGCGCCGCCGCTGCGGACCACCTCGGCGAGGAAGCCGAGCGAGCGGGGCAGCACCCCCAGCCGGTCGGCGGCCAGGGCGGCCGCGACGGCGCCCTCGCCGAACAGCGCGGCCCGGTGCGGCCCGGCGAAGGCCAGGCCGTAGCGGAGCATGGCGGGCACGTCGAGCTCGAGCAGCTCGTCGTCGGTCTTGGGGCGGAAGCGGTCCTCGGAGCTCATCGGACCGTCACCGTGTAGGTGGTGCGCACGATCATCTTCCTGTTCTCGTCGCTGGGGGCGGGAAGGTTGCAGTAGCCGCGGAAGCAGTTGAGGAGGGTGACGGCGGTGGTCCCGCCGCCCTTGGCCTCGAAGGTGTAGAAGCGGGTGCCGCCGACGCCGTCCGCGGTCCCCGACGCCTTCGGGAGGTCGAGCTTCTCGTCGGCCAGGGCCGCGACCGCGGCGTCCGGCTTCGGGTCCGCGACGCTCCAGCGGTCGCCGACCGAGGTGTTGTCCCGGACGGCGACGGTGAAGCGCTCGCCGACGGCGAGGGTGACCGAGCGCTCCTCCGGGCCGAGCACCCGCCCCCGGTCCGGCCCGCCCGGCCTGTCCGAGCCGTCCTGCCCGCAGGCCGTCAGCCCGGTCGCCAGGACGGCCGTCAGAACGGCCGCCAGGGCAGCCCTCGATGCCGCCGCCCGCACCGGCTTGCTCGTGAACACCCGTACCACCCCGGTCACTTCGGCAGGTGGACGGCGTAGGCGGTGGGCAGCCGGTCGTCCGAGGCCCCGGCCATCCGGCCGTTGACGAAGTCCTCCTCGCTGACCCAGGTGGTGGTGCCCCACGGGTTGTAGATCTGCAGCATGTTGCCCTCCTGGCCGACGATCATCATCGCGTGGCCCGACCGCTTGCCGTCCTTGTCGTAGCCCTCGACCCCGACCGGCACCGGCTTGCCGTCGGCGACCGCCTTCTCGATGTCCGGCAGCAGCTCGCGCCGGGAGTCGGCGTCCGGCATCTTGCGGTAGTCGAACTCGGCGCCGGTGTGCGGGCTGACCTCCTTCTCCAGCACCTTCTCCTTGCCGTCCGGGTCCATGCCGTCCCAGTTGTCGCCGCCGTCGCCCTCCTTGTGCACCCGGTGCTGCTCCTCCAGCAGCCGCTTCTGGAACGCCGCCGGGTCGTCCTCCTGGCCGGACGGGCCGCCGGTGAGGTCGAGCGCGTAGAGCGGGTCGACCATCGCCCGGGCGGTGACGGTGGAGGAGGCCACGCAGGTGCCCTCGGTGTCCGCCTGCTTCCAGTTGGCGCCGTCGAAGGTCACCTGGTCGGTGTTCTTGTTGGAGCCGTTGTCGTTGGTGCCGCCGCTGGTGGTGTCCTCGTCCTCGGTGTAGACCGGCGACAGGTGCGTCCGGAGCCACTCCGGGTCCTTGCCGTGGATCTTGCCCTGGAAGGTGCGGATCTCGTCCAGGTTGTGACCGGCCGCCAGCGCCTTCATCAGGTAGGCGCGCTCCTGCGGGGACTTGGAGTCGGCGAGCAGCTTCTCGAAGTCCGCCCGGTCCTTCTCGTTCATCCGGTCCAGGTACTCGCCGGACCGCTTCATGTCGTTGGCGGTCAGCAACTCGTTCAGCTCGGTCGGACCGTCCGCGCCGGAGGTCTCGGCCAGCACGAGCTTGTCGGCGGCGGTGACCGCGCCGGTCTTCATCCGGCCCGCCCGGGCCTCGGAGGCCAGCTTGTTCAGGTCGCGGGCCGCGGCCCGGGCCGCCTCGTCGGCGTGCTTGGCGGCGGCCAGCATCGACTCGACGTACGGGGCGGCGGCCTGCTGCGCCTTCTTGCGTTCCTCCTCCTCGTCGTCGTCCTCGACCAGGTCGTCGAACCAGCCGTCCTCGCCGCCCAGCGAGCTCAGCACCTGCTGCAGCCCGGAGCGCGCGGAGCCGTCCTGGGCCTGGGCGTTGCGCAGCGCGTCCGCGAGGCGGAGCAGGGCTATGCCGCCGTTGTGGAGCGCGGTGGTCTGCTGGTCGACGGCCCGGGCGGCGGCGGCCACCACCTCGGCGGCCTTCGCGCCGGTCGAACCGGTCCAGACGTCCGGCAGCCCGGAGGAGGCGACCGACTGGACGTCCTGGTGGAGCTGGTTGGAGTCGGCGGCCGCGTTCTTGTAGCGGTTGCCGGTGGCCTCGATGGTGCCCACGTCGCCGACCGGCGCGTGGACCGCGAGCGCGCCCTTGATCGCGGAGATCAGCTCGTTCTTGCTGTCCGCCTCGCGGACGCCCTTCAGCCGGTCGTTCAGCGCCTTGCAGCGCTGCGTGGTGGATTCGCCTGCCATGGTGGCGAGTTCGCCCCCTGTTCCCGTTGCCCGTGGTGTGGTTCCCGCCGCTGCTCGGCGGCTGTGCCCGGGCAGCCCGTCGGCTGCCCGTGAGCTGCCCGTCGGCAGCCGTCAGTCGTTCGGCCGTTCGGCCGTTCGGCCGTTCGGCCCCCGGCCTCAGCCGAAGGGCCGGTACTCGCCGCTGCCCGAGGCCGCGAGGTCCTTCACCACGGTGCCGTCGGCCGACCGGTAGCCGGCCGCGGAGCTGCGCACCTTGCCCGCCAGTTCGCTCAGCGCGCTCTTGATGGTGGCGGTCTCCGCCTGCCAGGCGCTGCTGAAGTTCTGGTACGCCGGGTCGACGTCCTCGCCCCCGAACACGTCCGGGGCGTAGCACACCGGATCGCTGATCGCCGTCCCGATCTTCCCCTCGTCCCCGGACGCCTTGTCCAGCGCCTTCGCCTGCCCCTCGGCCCCGCCGGCCTGGATCGCGTACCCCGACCCCTGCGCCATGCTCCACCTCTCGTGCGTCCCCCGAGCCGTCCACGCGACGGCGTCCGAGCACCATACGGGCCCTCCGGTGCCCGGGCAATTCGTATCGCGCCTGGTAGGAGCGCTGTTGCGAATTCATGACAGAGCGTCCACCGATCGGTCACGGCGTACCGCGGAGGCCGGCCGGGGCCGTCCCGTCAGCGCGCTGCCGGTGTCCTGTCAGCGGTGACAGCGCCCTGTCCGACCCCTGCACGTGGCGCTCCCCACGCTGGTGTCGAAACGAAGCGACCCATGGGAGGTCACCATGTCGAACAGCACCCGGCCGCACGCCGGTCCGCGCACCACCACCTCGGTCCTGGTCTCCGGCGCCGGGATCGCCGGCACCGCCCTCGCGTACTGGCTGAACCGCTACGGCTTCCACGTCACGGTCGTGGAGCGGGCCCCCTCGCTGCGCGGCGGCGGGCAGGCGGTGGACATCCGCGGCACCGCCCTGACGGTGGTCGAGCGGATGGGGCTGCTGGAGGAGGTCCGGGCCCGTCGGACCGGTCTGCTCGGGATGTCCGTGGTCGGCGCGGACGGCCGCGAGGTGTGCCGCACCACCGAGTGGACGGCCAGCGGCGGGCCGATCGGCGGCCCGGACGTGGAGATCCTGCGCGACGAACTCGCCGAGCTGATCGCCGGGGCGGAGAAGGGCGACGGGGGCCCCGGGACGGCCGGGCCCGGCGTCGAGTACCGCTTCGACGACGCGATCGAGACCCTGGTGCAGCACCCGGCGGGCGTCGACGTCCGGTTCCGCGGCGGCACCGAGCGCTCCTTCGACCTGGTCGTCGGCGCCGACGGCCTGCACTCCAACACCCGCCGCCTCGTCTTCGGCCCCGAGGCGGACTACCTGCACCCCATCGGCACCTACCTCGCCGGCTGGAGCGCGCCCAACCACCTCGGCCTCGACCGCTGGGAGATCGCCCACCGGGACGCCGACGACCCGAACTGGTTCTGCATGGCGATGACCGTCCGCGACAACAGCGAACTGCGCGTCTTCGTCGGCTTCCACACCGACGAGCCGATGGACGACGTGCTCCCGCGCGACCCCGCCCGGCAGCGCGCCCTGGTGGCCGAGCGCTCCGCCCACGCGCGCTGGGAGTTGCCGCGCCTCCTCCGGGCGATGGGGGAGCCGGACGCCGCCTTCCACTACGACGTCGTCGCCCAGATCCGGATGGAGCGCTGGTCCGAGGACCGGGTCGTCCTGCTCGGTGACGCCGGCTACTGCTGCTCCCCGGCCACCGGGCAGGGCACCAGCGTGGCGCTGACCGCCGCCTACGTGCTGGCGGGCGAACTGCGCGCGGCCGACGGGGACCACCGCGCGGCGTTCCCGGCGTACGAGCGGCGGCTGCGCGACCACGTGGCCGCCAACCAGGCGATCCTGGAGCTGACCGGGGACCGCAGGGCCCGGGCCGACATGATCACGAACCTCGGACAGGCCGACCCGAGGATGGAGGCGGTCTTCCAGGCGGCCCTCGCCTTCGACCTGCCGGACTACTGACCGGGCCCGGGTCCGTGCCCGGCCGTCGCCGGGTACGGCCCGTCCCGCGCCCCGCTACCCGGCGACGGTCGGGGAGAGCTCCGCGGCGAGCCGGCGCAGCTCGGGCCCGTACTCGGGGTTGGCGAGCGCGGCGGCGAACTGGGCGCGCAGGTAGGCGGCCGGGTTGCCGGTGTCGTACCAGGTGCCGTCGATGACCTGCCCGTAGACCGCGCGCCGGGCCGCGTAGGCGTTGATGGCGTCGGTCAGGTAGACCTCGTCCTCGGGCTTCTCGTGCCACCGGAGGGTCAGTTCGCGCAGCTCGTCGACGATGCCGGGGGTGATGACGTAGCCGCCGATCGCCGCGTACGCGGAGGGCGCGTCGGCCGGCTTCGGCTTCTCCACCAGGCCGGTGATCCGCAGCGAGCCGCCGCCGAGGTCCTCCTTCACCACCGGCACGCCGTAGCGGTAGGAGTCCTCGGGGGCCATCGGCATCAGCGCGAGCACCGGCGCGTTGGTCTGCTCGTACGCCCGGATCAGCTGCTGCGCGCGGGGGACTTCGGCCACGAAGACGTCGTCGGGCCAGAGCACCAGGCAGGGTTCGTCGCCGAAGTGGCGGGCGGCGTTGAGCACCGGCGTGCCGTTGCCGTACGGGCCGTGCTGGTAGAGGTAGCTGATGTGGCCCTTGCGGGACAGCTCGCCGACCTCCTCCACCGCGGCCGCGAACGCCGCCTTGCCGTCCCGGCGCAGCTGCTCGACCAGGACGGGGTTGGGGCGGAAGTGCTCCTGGATCAGGCCCTTGTCGCCGTTCACGACGATGGTGATGTCGGTGATGCCGCTCTCGATCAGCTCGCGCACGGTGTGTTCGATCACCGGCTTGTCGCCGACGGGGAGCATCTCCTTCGGCGTGGCCTTGGTCAGCGGCAGGAGGCGGGAGCCGAGGCCGGCGGCGGGGATGACGGCTCGGCGGATCGTCCTGGGGGCCATGTGACCCTCTCTCGTTTCGTCGGTGGTGCTGCGCCGTGGTGACGCGGCGTCACGGCCGACGCTATCAAGGGTTGACGTTCCGTTAAGTAGACTGCCGTCGTACGGAAGTTGTCCCCGTGGCAGCCGTCCGGCTGCGCCGCGGATCGCCGACCGGACCGGAGGAGGTGGCCGGAGAGGCCGGGCCCTTTTTGCTCCCGGGTCGTTGCCCACGGTGGCAGACCACCCGAGGACGACCACGGAGGTTCCGATGAGGGACGAGCCGAACGCACTGGACGGGCCGGAAGCGCCGTTCCGGCCGGACGAGCAGGAGGCGACGGACTGGCCCGAGCTGCCGCCGTACCGCAGTTACACCTGGGAGGGCGAGGACGGGGACTTCCACATGACGCTCTACCCGGGCGAGGAGGAGGCCGACGAGGAGCGCAAGGCCGAGTTCCGGGCGATGGGCGCCCGGATGCTGGCCGACCTGAACGCCGACCGGGAGGCGGAGCGCACCCCGCCGTTCCCCGGCCTGCGGAGGCTCCAGCTGGTCCGGGACGAGGACCCCGACTGACCCCCGCCGGTGCCCGCCGGTGCCGCGCGGCCGCCCGCCCGTGTCCCACGGCCACCCGCCCGCGTACGCGCTCCGGCGCGCACGTGGGCGGTGCGCGCCGGAGCGCGGCCGGCCGCGGGCCGTCGGCTCAGCCCTTGCCGCCCGCCTTCAGCACCTGGGCCGCGGCCACGCCCGCCGCGCTGAAGCCGTGCCCGCCGCCCTCCACCTCGGCGGCGACGGCGAGGTCGCCGCGGTAGGCGATGAACCAGCTGTTGTTGGCCTGGCTGCCCGCCTCGGCGGTGCCGGTCTTGGCGCCGATCTGGCCGGACAGCCCGGCCATCGGGGTGCGGGCGGTGCCCTGGGTGGCGGTCTTGGCCATCATGGCGCGCAGGTCCCGGGCGACGTCGGCGGGCAGCTTGCCGGGCGCCGTCACGCGCTTGGCGTCCTCGCGCAGTACGGGCTGGCGGAACGTTCCGCTCTGCACGGTGGCGGCGACCGAGGCCATCAGCAGCGAGTTGACCTGGATCCTGCCCTGGCCGATGTACTGGGCCGCGGCCTCGTCCTTGGTGCCGGGCGCCGGGATGGTGGCGTCCCGGCTGGGGATGCCGATGTGCCACTCCAGGCCGAGGCCGAACTGCTCGCGGGCCACCTTGCCGAGGTCGCCCGGCTGGAGCTTCTCCAGGCCCTTGTCGATGAAGCCGGTGTTGCAGGAGTGGGAGAAGTCGTCGGCGAGCGTGTAGGACGGGAAGGAGCCGGGCTCGTCGTTGTGCCACAGGCGCGGGGAGGTGGTGGTCTCCTTGCACGGGACGACGGAGTCCGCGCCCACCCCGTTCTCCAGCAGCGCGGCCGAGGTGATCACCTTCATCGTCGAGCCGGGCGCCTGGCCGCCCGCGACCGCGCGGTTGAAGCCGCCCTGGCCGGCGTTCGCGATCGCCAGGATCTGGCCGGTACTCGGCTGGATGGCCACCAGCGAGGCCGGATTGCCGTTCGCCGACTGCTGCTTGACCGCCTCCTCGGCGACCTGCTGGAGGTCGGCGTCCAGGGTGAGCTTGACCTGCGGGGCGCTCGGCGGGGTCAGCACGAACAGCTGCTCCGGCTCGGCGCCGGTCCCGCCGCCGCCCGAGAGCACCACGGCCCGGCCGGTGACCACGGCGGCGCCGTCCGGCGGGCCGATCTGCGGCAGGATCGCGCGCAGCGACGGGAAGGCGTCCAGCGGCCGGCCCTTGCGGTCGGTGGGCTTGGACACCGGGTCGGGCAGCGCCTTCACCCCGATGCTCTTGCCCGCGGCCAGCTTGGGGTGGATCACGGACGGCTTCCAGCGCACCACGGGCTTCCCGTCCGGGGACCGGACGAAGCTCAGCACGCTGTCGTACTCCCAGGCGTCCGGGGTGCCCTCGAACTCCGCCTTCACCCGGAAGCCGAGGGCCGGCTCGCTGGGGGTGTCGGCCTGCGCGCGGCCCGTCCCGGTCAGCGCGAGCGAGCGGGCGCCGACCTGCTCCTTGAACGTGGCCAGCGCGGCGCGGGCGGTCTCCGGGTGGTCGGTCAGGGCGGCGGCGGCCGCGACGTCGCCGCGGCTCCAGGCCGCCAGGAACTCCTTGGCCGCGGACTCGGCCTGCTCGGCGGTCGGCGGCTCCTGCGGGGTGCTCGCCGCGGCGCCGGCGGCCTGGTGTCCGCCGCCGGAGGGACCGTTGTCCGTCACGGCGTTCAGCACGTTGTAGGCGCCGTAGCCGCCGACCGCCAGCAGGGCGGTGAACACCCCGCCGGCCGCCACCAGCACCATCCGCCGGGCGGTCGACCGGCGCGGGGCCTCGCCGTCGGCGTCCGTGCCGTAGGCGTCGTGCGCGTCGTACGCGCCGCCGTCGTCGCCGGCCGGCTCGTCGTACTCCTGGTAGCCGCCGTAGCCGCCGTAGCCGTCCTGCCCGTTGCTCTCCTCGTACGGCTGGTACGGCTGGTACGGCTCGTGCGGACCGTACTCGTCGTGCTGACCGTACTCGTCACGTTGATCGTGCCGGTCGTGCTCGTCGTGCCGGTCGTTCTTCCGCTCCCCGGACATGCTTCCGTCCCCCCCTGCGATCCTTCGTTCCCCGCGGGCACGCCCCCTCCGGCATCGGCCCGCGGGCCCGAGGCCGGACGACAGTCCGTTCGGGCGCGGATCAGCCTATGCCGGGATGATCGATCGGTCGACAGCGGGACGGGCCGCCCGGCACTCGGCCGGGCGGGCCTGCGGTGTCCGGCCGGGCGGGCCGTCCGGGTGCGGGGCCGGTCAGGCCCAGGGGTCGGTGAACGAACGGCCCGGGACGGGCTTGGCGACCAGGGCGATGGCGGTGAAGAAGTTGACCTGGCCGATGGCGATCATGAGCGTGGTCAGCGCCTTGTCGTCGTAGTACCCGGCGACCTCGGCGTACAGCGCGTCCGACACCCGCTCACCGTGCGGGTTGGGCTGGAGGACGGCCTCGACCAGGGCGAGCGCGGCACGCTCGGGCGCGGTGAACCAGGGGGAGTCCTGCCAGCCGGCCACCGAGGCGATCCGCTCCTCCGACTCGCCGGCCTTGCGGAGGAACCCGGTGTGCAGGACGGTCAGGTAGGTGCTGCCGGCGATCTGGCCGGCCCGCAGCTGGACCAGGCTGATGGTGCTGCGCGGGACGGAGTGGTTGCCGGCGGCCTTGAACAGGGCGGCCGAGACCTCGGCGAGCTCGGGGACGAGCGACACCGGGTCCTGGGCCAGGCGCGGGCGCAGCGGGATCTCGGCGGTGATCGGGCGGGCGGTCGGCGCGGTGGTCGGCGCGGTGGTCGACGTGGTGGTCGTGCTGGCGTTCATGGTGGCGTTCCTCTTCTCGCCGGGTGACACGGGCGAACCGTGCTGTCATCGGTCCGACGGATCGCGCCGCGGGTTTGTGACAGCCCGGCCGGAACCGTTTCGACGCCGCCCCGATGCCACCCCGGGGACCGCCTCAGCCCAGCACCGCCGGCGTCGGCCCGTCCGGCCGCACGGTGATGCTGTAGGCCGCCCCGGTCGGCCGCGACCTGAACGTCAACGGCCCCATCGGCAACAGGAGTTCGAGCAGTGCCGTGGTCTCGCGCAGCGCGAACTGGGTGCCCAGGCAGGCGCGGGCGCCGAGGCCGAACGGGAAGTAGGCGCCGAGCTGCCCGGGGCGGTCCGCGCCGGGGGCGAAGCGGGCCGGGTCGAAGCGCTCCGGGTCGGGCCACAGCGCCGGGTCGCGGTGGGTGAGGTACGGGCAGACCAGCACGTCCGTCCCGGCGGCGACGCGGTGCCCGGCGATCACGTCGTCCTCGACGGCGTGGCGGGGGAGCAGCCAGGCGGAGGGGTAGAGCCGCAGCGTCTCGCTCACCAGGGCCTGGGGGTCGGCCGTCCGGGCCTCGGGGTGGCGGTCCAGCAGCAGGAACAGCCAGGTGAGCGTGGTGGCGGTGGTCTCGTGGCCGGCGACGAGCAGGGTGACCAGCTCGTCGCGGATCAGCCGGTCGGTGTACTCGGGGTACCGCTCGCCCGCCTCGATCAGCGTCCGCAGCACGCCGGGCTCCCCGGTCGGGCCGGCCGAGCGGGCCGCGTCGATCGCCGCGTGCGCCGCCGCGTCGATCCGGGCGAGGTCCGCGGCGACGGCGTCCCGGGCGTCCGCCGCGTTGGTCGGCAGCGTCGGCATCGCGGCCACCACCCGCTCCACCGACCGGAGTTCGCGGTCCGTCCGGTCGTCCAGCGGCAGCCCGGTGAGCGCCCGCCAGACGGTGTCCAGGGCGAAGCCGCGCATCTCCTCGCCGACGTCGAAGGTCTCCCCGCTGCGCCGGTACCCCGCCCAGCGCTCGGCGGTCCGGCGGGCCGCCGCGGCGATCCGCTGCTCGTAGCGGCGTATCCCGGGGCCGGTGAACTGCGACTGCAGCAGCCGCCGTTGGCGCTTCCAGGCGTCGCCGGCGGCGGACAGCACGCCGTCCCCGACGAGCATCCGGGCGCGGTGCGAGCGCTTGACGTACCGGTCCGGGTGGCGGCCCAGGACGTGCTGCACCGCGGCCGGGTCGGTGACCAGGACGGTCGGCGTCGGGCCGAGCCGGAAGGCGGCGACGCCGCCGACGGAGCGCCGGGCGCGCGCCAGCAGGTCGACGAGCTCGGCCTCCTCGGCCCGCCACTGCTCGACGACCTCGGCGGCCAGCTCCGGTACCGGGCGGGTGTCGGTGCTCACGGGTCGGGTCCCTCCGGTCTGCTGACGGTGTGTCGGTTCCGTCCGACTCTATGCCAGGGCGCCCGTCCCGGTTGCGCCGAACGGGTGGCGGGCCCGGCCGGGGCAGCGCGGTGGCCCACCCGGCCGTTAGCCGGACGGATACCGTGCGGCGGGGGCGACCGGCCCCCGTTCGCTGCGGATGGGAGAACGCATGCCCGGGACCCGGCACCTCGGAGGCGGCAGGACCGGCCGCGCGGCCCGCCGGCTGGCGGCCGCCCTGTTCGTCCCGGCGCTGCTCGTCCCGGTCCTGGCGGCCTGCGGCGGCGGTGGCGGGGACTCCGGCGCGGCCGGGCAGAACGGCGGCTCGGAGCAGCCGGACGACCAGCGGACCAAGGACGAGGGGAACCAGGGCGGGTTCCGCAACGCCGGCCAGCCCTCGGCGAACGTCCAGGGCACCGACAACACCGCCCGGATCACCCTCTCCTTCCCGTCGAAGGCGAGCTTCACGGCCACCATCAGCAAGGTCGCCGACTGCGGCAGCACGGCGTACGCCACCCCCGCCTCGCAGCGGGTCCAGGTGACCGACGGCGAGACCGAGCGGGTCACCTTCCTCCTCCCGCACTGGAAGTCCGGCACGAAGAGCCGCACCATCTGCCTCACGGTGGCGGCCGACGACTCCACCAAGCGGATCGAGGCCGTGGGCTCGGTGCAGATCATCAGCCCGGACGAGGAGTCCCCCACCGGCTACGGCTCCACTCCCGGCGGCGGGACCAGCCCCGGCTACGGCTCCACTCCCGGCGGCGGGTCCAGCCCCGGCGGCGGGCCCGGCCCGTACGGCGGGAGCACCCCCTGAGCCCTGCCGAGGAGGAACCGGCGGGCGAGCCCCGGCCGCCGGAGGCGCGCTCCTGGACCGACTGGATCGCCAGGCTGGCCACCTGGGTCGCCCCGACCACCCTCCTCACCGCGCTGCTCTTCTTCTTCGGCTACGCCTACACCAGCTCGCTCTACGCCTACTTCGGCATCGACGCCGGCACGATCGGCTTCGCCACCCAGGACCTGCTGCTCCGGGCCTCCCCGGCCCTCTACCTCCCGGCCGGGATCGCCCTGTGCGGGGCCCTGGTCGGCGCGCTGGGCTACCACCTCGCGACCAGGGCGGCCGGGGGAGACGGGCGCGGCGCCCGGGCGGTGCGCCGGGCCTGCCTGGCCGTCACCGCGCTGGTCCTCCCGCTGCTGGTGCTCGGCCTCCTGGCCGGCTTCGAGGTGTTCGACGCCGGCCCGACGGGCACCCCGCTGCTGATCGGCGGCGCGCTGCTGCTCGGGGTCCTGGCCCGGATGATGTACGTGCGCGGCACCGGCGCGCCGTACCCGCTGACCGGGGAGCGCACGGCGCTGGGCACCACCGTGGCGATCATCGTGCTCTGCTCGTTCTGGGCGGTCGGCGGCTACGCCCAGCAGAAGGGCACGGCCGACGCCGAGCAGCTCGCCCGGCACCTCTACCTGCGTCCGGCGATCGTCCTCGACACCTCGGAGCGCCTCCACCTGGGCTGGTCCGGGGTGCGGGAGACGGTGCTGCCCGACGTGGAGCAGGGGGCGCGGTTCCGCTACCGCTACGAGGGCCTGCGGCTGCTGGCCCACGCCGGCGGGCGGATGTTCCTGGTCCCGCGCGACTGGACCTGGGAGACGGGCAACGGGCTGATCGTCCCGTTCGACGCCACCGTCCGGGTCGCCTTCCACCCAGGGTGAGACCCCCGTACCGCCCCGCCCGCGACGGCCCCGCACACACGGCTGCGCCGCGGTCCGTCCCCCTCGACGGACCGCGGCGCAGCGGCTTCAGCAGGCCTCAGAGCAGGCCGGTCACACCGGCTGCCAGAGCGCCGGGACGTTCGGCGGCTCCCAGCCGACCTGGGCGGTGTGGCCCTGGAGGCAGGTGTAGCTGACCCCGCCGTAGGTCACCACGTCGCCCGCCTGGTAGGTGGTGCCGGCGGCCCAGGTGCCACCGGGGTTCGGCGAGTCCTTGCCCACCACCAGCGTGAAGCTGGTGCTGTGGGTGGCCGAGCCGGTCCCGGTCAGGGTGATGTTGTAGGTGCCGGCGGCGGTCGAGGCGGAGGTGGCGACGGAGAGCGTCGCCGAGCCGCCGGACTGCACCGAGGACGGGTTGAAGGAGACCGTCACACCGGCCGGGGCGCCCGAGGCGGTCAGGTTGACCGTCTGGGCCGAGCCGGAGGTGGTCGAGGTGGCGACCGTCGCGGTGGCGGTCTCACCGGGCTGGACGGTGGCGGTGGTCGGGTTCACCGAGACGGAGAAGTCGTCGGCGGGCGTGGTGCCGCCGACCGAGGTCTTCCAGATGGTGTACGCCACGCCGTCGGCGCTGCGGTTCAGGACCGTCGCGTCGATGTTGGCGGTGGTGTCGCAGGAGGAGTGGTAGCAGGAGTCGTAGGAACGGCCCGCCGTGCCGCCCCACTTGGCCGCCTGCGCCGAGGTCTTGGTGTCGCTGGCGCCGGCCGCGTAGCCCGAGGTCGGGATGCCGGCCTGCTGGAAGGAGTAGTCGTCCGAGCGGCCCTGGCCCTCGACGTTCTCCTCCGGGCGGAGGTTCAGCGAGTCCCAGTAGGCCTTCATCGGCGCGGAGGCGGCGGAGTTGAGGTTGTTGATGAAGTAGCCGGCGTTGGTCGAGCCGATCATGTCGAAGTTGTAGTACGCCTTGATCGCGGAGCGCTGGGCGGAGCTCAGCTGGCCGACGTAGGACTGCGAGCCCTGCAGGCCCTGCTCCTCACCGGTCCACCAGGCGAACCGGACGTGCCGGGTCAGGCTGGGGTTCTGCTGGGCGAGCACGAGCGCGTTCTCCAGCAGGGTGGCCGAGCCGGAGCCGTTGTCGTTGATGCCGGGGCCGGCCGAGACGCTGTCCAGGTGGGCGCCGAACATGGTGACCTGGTCGGACGGGCCGCCGGGCCAGTCGGCGATCAGGTTGTTGGACTGGTAGGTGCAGGAGGTGCAGGTCTGCTCGGTGACGTTGTAGCCGGCCGCCTGGAGCTTGCCCTTCACGTACGCCAGCGACTGGCTGTACCCGGCGCTGCCCGCCCGGCGGTGGCCGCCGTTCTGGCCGGCGATGCCGTTCAGCTGGGACAGGTGGGCCTGGACCTTGGCGACGTCGATGTCGGGCGCGGGCCCGCCGGGGTTGCCCCCGCCGCCGACGGTCAGGCTGTACTGGGCGGTGTGGCCGGTCGAGCCGGCGGTGCCGGTGACGGTGATCTGGTAGGTCCCGGCCACGGCCGCCGCGGAGGCCGTGAGGGTCAGGGTGGAGGAGGAACCGGCCTGCACCGACGAGGGGTTGAAGGTCGCGGTCACGCCGGACGGCAGGCCGGAGGCGGTGAGGCCGACGGTCTGCGCGGTGCCGGAGGTGACGGCGGTGCTGACCGTGGAGGAGGTCGAGGCGCCGGGCTGGACGGAGCCGGAGGCCGGGCCGAGCGACAGCGAGAAGTCGTTGTTGCCGGACGGCGTGCAGGTCGGGTCGCCGCTCTGCGCGGGGACGCTGACGGCGTCCCAGGCCGCCTTGGTGCGGGTGAAGAAGGTGCAGGTCGGGTCGAGGTTCTTGGCGGCGGTCAGGGTGGCGGTGCGGTAGCGCTTGTAGGTCATGCCGCTGGTCTTCAGCAGCATCCCGCCGTAGAACACCCGGCCGGCGTCCTTGATCCCGATGCCGGTGACGGAGGAGTTGTTGCAGGTCGGGCTGGTGGGCTTGCCGCCGCCCGGGTTGGAGCCCTCGGCCAGCAGGTAGAACCAGTGGTTCAGCGGCCCGGCCGCGGCGTGCTCCTCGGTCTGCGGTATGGAGGCCGAGTAGCAGTTGGGGTTGTTGCTGACCAGCGAGGGGTTGTACATGTTGCGGATCGGGCCGTTGCCGACCAGGTTGACCATCTCGCCGACGGTGTAGTCGGGGGCGTCGTACGGGGCGGACTGGTTGGCGTAGGACTCGGTGAGGGCGCCCATGATGTCGCCGGTGGCCTCGCCCAGGCCGGACTCGTTGTTGGCCCCGCCGGGGGTGTACTGGTCCAGGCCGTGGCCGAACTCGTGGCCGACCACGTCGATCGAGGCGATCCACTTGTTGGACTGGCTGTGGCCGATGGAGACCGTGCTGCCGTCCCAGTAGGCGTTGACGTCGTTCAGGCCGACCTTGACCGGCCAGCTGCCGCCGTTGCCGTTGTGCCCGTTGCGACCGAGCCAGTCGCGGAGCATGTCCCATTCCTTCTGGGCCGCGAACATCGCGTCCCCGCAGCCGGTCTCCTTGCTGGAGGCGCTGCCGGTGCCCCAGGTGTCGCTGGACTTGGAGAACACCTGGCCGGTGCTGTAGTCGGAACAGGACAGGCCGGGGCGGTTCGGGTCCCGCAGGGAGTAGGAGCCGCCCGAGCTGGTGGTGCTGATCGTCGGCGAGGGGCCGTTCCACTCGCTCTTCAGGGTGCCGGCGTGGACGTCGTCGTAGCTGTCGAGGACCTCGCCGGTGGCGGCGTCGACGAAGACGTGCAGCCGGCTGGGGGCCGCGCCCCGGTGGCCGGCCAGCACGGTCTCCCAGGCCAGGCGGCCGCCGTTGCCGTCGTCCTTGACCCGCACCACCAGGCGCCGGGACTCGACGGAGTCGACGGAGGCCAGCTTCGTCCGGGCGGTCCGCTCCGCCTGGTCCGCGCTGACCTGGGGCGTGGTGGAGCCGCCGACCGGGCCGGGGGCGGCGGACTGCAGGCCGCGGACCCGGCCCTGGGAGTCGGCGAGGACGACCGCGTCGCCGCCGACCACGGGCAGGCCGCGGTAGCTGCGCTCGTAGGAGACGGAGTAGAGGCCGCCCACCCACGGGGTGACGGTCTTGCGTTCGTAGGTCTCGTCGGTGCCCTTGGCCAGGGCGTCCAGACCGGCCGTCACGGCGGCGTCGGCCGCGTTCACGGCCGCGGCCAGGGCGCTGGGCGGGGTCGGGGAGGGGGCGGGCGCGGCGGTGGCCGGCCCCGCGGTGGCGGCGATCATGCCGGCCAGCACGGTCAGGGTGGTCGCCGCGGTCAGCAACCTCCCCGCGGAAATCCTGCGTTGCATCGAGGCTCCTCGCATGTGGGGGTCCTCGACCGCGGACGGCAGGGCTGGTGGCCCACCGCAGGGCCAGGTCTCGGGGACGGCCGTGCGGGCCGTCCGCGCTCGGGTGCCCGAACCCTCACATGCCGTCATGGCCCGGTCAATGCCTGCCGCACGACGGAAAGGGGGTTGGCAAATTCCGTCAAGCTGGGGTTTCCTTCAAGTGGTTGAGACCACGTCATGTACGGGACGGGTGGCGATCGAGTACCGTCCTCGTCATCGGAGTCGTCGGAACCACTGGAATCGTCGGCATGCCCTGTGACCGGCTGCCGGGGACGACGCGCCCGGGGAGGCAGCCGTGCAGCGCAACCGTGTGGCCCCCGCGGCGGGGGGGGGCCCACCCCCCCCCCCCCGGCGCGACCCACCCCGGCCGGCGTTAGGCGCCCCGCCCCCGCACAGGAGGCGCCGGGCCCCCCGGCAA
>NZ_JBEXJK010000174.1:0-16519 GCF_040609095.1 Kitasatospora sp. NPDC004799 | reverse complement strand
GGACCGGGCAGCCGCTCGGCGAGAGGCGCGTCGGCGCGTCGCGCGGGCCCGGGCCGGCCCTCGTACGGCGGAACGGGAGCACCGGGCGGCGCCGGTCGCGGGCGGTGCGGAGAAGGGAGGCCGGTGATGGCCAGACCGCTGTGGAAGGGCGTGATCACGTTCGGGCTGGTGAGCCTGCCGGTGTCGCTGTTCTCGGCGACCGACTCCCACTCCGTCCGCTTCCACCAGCTCGAACGCGGCACCGGGGACCGGGTGCGCAACAAGCGGGTCAACGAGCGGACGGGCGAGGAGGTGCCGTTCGACGAGATCGTCAAGGGGTACGAGCTGTCGGAGGGCCAGTACGTGGTGGTCGAGCCGAAGGAGCTGGAGGAGATCTCGCCGGGCAGGAGCCGGACGATCGAGATCAGCGGCTTCGTCGACCTGGCCGACGTGGAGCCGATCTACTTCGACCGGACCTACTACCTCGCGCCGTCGGCGCCCGAGCACGCGAAGGTCTACCAGCTGCTGGCCGAGGCGCTCGCCCGCTCCGAGCGGGCCGGCCTGGCCCTGTTCAGCATGCGGGGCAAGGAATACCTGACGGCGGTGAGCGCCGTCGACGGCCTCCTCGAACTCCACACCATGCACTGGGCCGACGAGGTCCGCGACCCGCGCACGGAGATCACCGAACTTCCCTCCGGCAAGGCGAAGTTCAGTGCGGCGGAGCTGCGGACGGCCGAGCAGCTGATCGACGCGCTGACCGTGGAGTGGAAGCCCGAGGACTACCACGACACCTTCGAGGAGCAGGTCCGCGAGCTGGTCGAGGCCAAGGCCGAGGGGCGGGAGATCGCCGTGTCCGAGGGCGCGCCGCCGGAGACCACCAACGTCATCGACCTCATGGAGGTGCTGAAGCAGAGCCTGGACACCGCCCGCGGCGGCGAGCGGCCGGCGGCAGGGGCAGCGCGCGAGGCCGGCTCCGCACCGAAGTCCGCGAGCGCCCCGAAGTCCGCGAGCACCCCGAAGGCCACCGGCGGGAAGAAGAGCACCTCGCGCTCCCGTACCGCCGGCACCGGGAAACCGACCGCGCGGAAGCGGGTCTCCACCGGCGGCGAGGACCTGTCGGAGCTCACCAAGGCCCAGCTCTACGAGAAGGCCACCCGGCTGGACATCCCGCACCGCTCGACCATGAACCGCGACGAACTCCGGAAGGCGGTCGAGAAGGCCGCCGGTGGACGGCGGCAGCGCGCCGCCGCGTGAGCCGGCCGTGCGCGCGGAGCCGCGGCGGGCTGGGGAGGTCGGCACCGAGCCGCAGCCGCGGAGCAAGCCCGAGCGCCCTTACCCCGGTGCGCGCGCCGGATCCGGGTAGGCGCCGACGAGGGGCGGACGGACGCCGTCCGGCAGGCCGCGAGTACCGCCACCGCGCGGCGCGGAAGCGCGCGGTGAACCGCTTCGACACAGGAGGTGTCGACCTTGATCACGGAACTGGCCCTGGAACGCGTGGAGTTCACCTGCGGCCACTGCTGGCACCAGTGGAGCACCGACTACGACGTCCAGCACTACCGCGACGACGACGGACGGGACTGCGAGTACTTCTCCCGGGACGGCACGCCGGTGGACTCGCCGTACACCCCCGAAGGCGCGCCGCCCTGCCCGGAGTGCGGACGCCACTGGGTCGGGCACCTGCTGGCCCGGCGGCTGATCCCGACGCCGCCGGGGCTGCGGGGCACGCCGCGCCGACCGGTCGCCGATGCCGCGGGCCACCGGCCCGATCGGCACGGCGCGCCGCCGATCGACGCCCGCGCCCACCCGCAGCCGCCGGGGCGGGGGAAGCCCGGGGCCGTCCGGCCGGAGGAGGCGTGAGGCGATGGCGGAGCTGACCGTCCAGGGCGGTGACCTCGTGCTCCGGCTCTCCTGGTGGGAGCGGCTGGTGACCGGGACCGCGCCGGTTCGGGCGCCGCTGACGGCGGTCGAGGACGTGGCGGTCCTGCGGGAGCCGTGGCGGGTGTTCCGCGGCTTCAAGGAGAAGGGGCTGCTGATCCCCGACACGCTCTGCCTGGGGGTCTGGCGGCATCCCGGCGGGCGGGACTTCCTCGCGCTGCGCCGTCCGCGCACCGGCGAGGCCGTCGTCCAGGTCGACCTGCGCGCGCCCTCGCCGTTCGCCCGGATCGCCGTCCAGTCCCGGCGGGCCCCGCAGACGACGGCCGCGGTCCGGGCGGCGCAGCGCACGGAGTACGGAACGGAGCAGGAGCCGGACGCGCCGGAGCCGGACACGCCGGAGCCCGAGCCCGCGGCGCTGCCCGGCGGCCGGCCCGGAGCCGGACCGTTGCCGGCGCCGGTGCCCTCCTGGCGCACCGCATCCGGCGCGGGGACTCGCGTTTCGCCCCTCCCCCTGAGGTAATGCGCCCAGGGGCAGGAGAGGAGGGGCCCGGCGGTCTCACACGGCGGTGGGGACGAGGTCGGCGCGGCCGAAGAGCAGGGCCCAGCTGCGGGGCAGTCGGGCGAGGACGCGGTCGGTGAGGCGGTCGTCCACCAGGTCGGTGAGGGCGGCCAGGACGGAGGAGGCGTCCCAGCGGGCTCCTTCCGGGCTGGTGTTCAGGGTGTGGGCGAGGGCCTCGACGAAGGCGGGCGCGGAGACCGGTTCGGGCAGGGGGATCTGCGAGGCGAAGACGGCGCGGGCCCGCGCGGGCAGGGCCGTGGCGAGGTCGCAGCGTTCGTCGCCGGTGAGCTGGGAGCCGAGCAGGGCCAGGACGGCGTCGAGGACGCGTTCGGCCTCCTCGTCGCTGGGGTAGCGGCCGAGGACGCGGACCTGCTGGATCAGGCGGCGGTGCCGGGTCATGGCGGTGGCCTTCCGGGTGGGCCGTCGCGGCGCTCGCGACGGCGCGGGGGTCGGGGGCGCGTGCGACGGCGCGGGGTCAGGGTCGGTCGCCGGGGGAGGGCCGTCCGAACAGGACGTCGTAGCCGGGCGGCAGTTGGAGCAGAACGCGCTCCATGAGCTGGTCGCCGGCGGCGTCGGCGACGGTGGACAGGACCGCCCCGATGTCCCACAGGGCCGTCCGCTCGGTGGCGCCCTCTATCCAGGCGGCGGTCGCCCGGACGAACCTCTCGGGACTCAGCGGTTCGGCGGCCTGCAGGGGGTTGAGCAGGACCAGGGCGAGCGTCTCGGGCAGCCGGGCCGCGAGTTGGACGCGGACCTCGCCGACGAGGTGGGCACCGAGCAGGGCCAGCACGACGCGGGCGGATCGTTCCGCCTGCTCGGGCGTGTCGTATTCGCCGCGTTCCTGGACCTGCTCCAGGAACGCCTCCCAGCGGATCGTCACCGCGGGTTCCTCCCTCCGGTCGGGACGGATCGGGCCACGGCCAGGACCGTCGGGACCGCTCGGGCCCGGGGCCAGGACGCCCGGGCCCGAGCGGTCCGTGAACGTCACCTCCGACAGGTCGAGCGCCGCGTCCGCGCGCCGCCCCTCGGGGGTTCGGGGCGGCGCGGGACGGCGCGGGGCCGGGTCAGGCCCGGATCTCCTTGCGGCCGCCGCTCCGGCCGATGGCGATCTTGCGGGGCTTGGCCTTCTCAGCGACCGGGATCTTCAGGGTCAGCACGCCGGCGTCGTAGTCGGCGGTGATCCCCTCGGGGTCGAGCGTGTCGGAGAGCATGACCTGCCGGGAGAAGATCCCGAGCGGGCGCTCGGACAGCTCCCACTTCACGTTCTCGCCC
Organism: Kitasatospora sp. NPDC004799; assembly: GCF_040609095.1. Classification (NCBI taxonomy): domain Bacteria; kingdom Bacillati; phylum Actinomycetota; class Actinomycetes; order Kitasatosporales; family Streptomycetaceae; genus Kitasatospora; species Kitasatospora sp. NPDC004799. The sequence goes on along the minus strand of NZ_JBEXJK010000174.1, from coordinate 12,834 downwards.
TCGTGGCGGGGACGGCGCTCGGCCTTCACGGTCAGCATGTTCCGTTCGACGTCGATGTCGATCGCGTCGGGATCCACCCCGGGCAGGTCGAAGCAGATCACGTACTCGTCGCCGGCGCGGTAGGCGTCCAGCGGCATCGGGGCCGGACGCGACCAGGTGCCGGTCGTACCGAGGAACTGCTGGGTCAGCCGGTCCAGCTCGCGGAACGGGTCAGTGCGCATCAGCATCGCGAAACACCTCCACTGGTCGATGGGTGCCAGTGCGCTTCACCTGAATCCGTTCTAGCACGTCATCCATCCGATGACAAACCATCTCTGTCATCCGTAGAATGACGGCATGAGCAAGCAGCCCCCGAAGCCCGCCGCCGGTCCCGAGCCGGTCTCCTTCCTCGCCGCCGCGGCGGCGCTGGCCGCGATCGACGACGCGGTGCGCACCGCCCAGACCGCCGGCAGCGCCACGGACCGGGAGCCGCGGGAGGACGGCCCCGAACAGGCACTGGCCGCCCTGGTGCTGCTGCGCGAACTGCGCGCCCAGCTCGCCGGCTGGGAGGCGGGACTGGTCGACACCGCCCGGGCCGCGGGCGCCACCTGGGCCGACCTCGCCCAGCCGATGGGCGTCGCCAGCCGCCAGGCCGCCGAGAACCGCTACCTGCGCCTGCGCCCCAGCGGCGCCGGCCCCGCCGCTGTGGAGACCGGCGCCGAACGGGTCAAGGCGGTACGGGACCGCCGGGCCGCCGACCGCTCCGTCACCGCCTGGGCCCGCGGCCACGCCGCCGACCTCCGCGTCCTGGCCGCCCAGCTCAGCGCGCTCACCGACCTGGCCCCGCAGGCCGGCCCCGCGCTCGCCGACCTCACCACCGCCCTCGGCGCCGCCGACCCGGCCGACCTGATAGCACCCCTGGCCGCGATCCGCCCCCACCTCGGCTCCGCCCACCCCCACCTCGCCGCCCGCCTCGACGAGCTCACCCACCGCACCGACCAGGTCCGCCATGACAGCAACCAGCGGCGCTCCTGACCCCGTCGCCGCCGCCCACGAGCGCTTTCAGCGCATCGAGGACCAGCTCGCCGCCCTCGCGCTCCGGATGCGGCGCGAGAGCGCCACCGCCATCGCCGCCCTCGACGCCTGCCTGGCCGGGCTCGACGCCCTCCGCCACCACCTCGCCGCCCAGCCGTGGACCGCACCGATCCCGGACGCCCCCGCCGCCGCGCGTACCGAGCCCGACGCGCAGCAGCCCTCCCTCCGGTGTGCTCGGGCAGAAGAGGGGCTTGCGCGAACCGGCCCACTGTAGGTATACGGAATATTCAGAGACGTGTGGCTGCCTGCACCCGATCCGGGAGGTGGGAGACGATGGACCTGAGGGTATCCACACGCCGGATGAACGGGTGGACCGTCATCCAGGCGGAAGGCGAACTCGACCTGTTGACCGCCCCGCGACTGCGGCGCCGGCTGACCGGTGCCCTGCGCGACGGCCCCGCCCCGGTGCTCGCGGATCTGCGGGGTGTCACGTTCTGCGACGCGAGCGGCCTGCGAGCCCTGGTCGCGGCGCATCACGCCGCTCGCCGGTTCTCGATGCGGCTGCCGTTCGTCGTCGCCCCGAACAGCCGGCTCCTGCGGGTGCTGAGGCTGACCGAGCTCGACGGCATGTTGGAACTGCACTCCGACGTACCGGCCGCCATGGCCGGAGCCGATCCGATCGGTGCGGCGACGGCACGAGCGTTCAACAGCACAGCGAACTGATGGACCTGCCCGGGCGTCAGTCGTCGTCGCCGGCGGCCCGCATGCCCCTGGCGTGAGCGGCCTTCGTGGCGGTGTCGGAGCCGAGGAGGTCGAGGACCGCGGTGGCGCGGTCCGGTGCGGGCGAGGTGGCCGGCACGCCGCCGGTGAACGTCGAACTGATCGCGGCGCTTCCCGGCAGCGGCCCGATGACGGTGACGCCCGGGAGGCCCATCAGTTCGCTGTGCTGCTGGAACGCGAGGTCGGCGTCGCCGGAGGCGAGCATGCTGCCGACCGGTACCCCGGGCGGTGCCTGGACGAGCCGGCCCCGCACCTCGTCGGAGAGGCCGAGCCGGTCGACCAGGTCGACGACGGCCTTCCCGCTCGGGCCGGTGGAGTAGGCGACCCGCTGCGCGGCCAGCAGGGCGGCCCGCAGGTCGGCCTCCGAGGCGAGCGCCGGGGCCGGTGCCCCCTCCGGTACGGCCGCGACGACCTGGGAGATCCACAGCGGCCGCAGTGTGCCGTCGAGGACGTGGCCCTCGGCGGCCAGGGCGGCCATGGCGTCGTCGGCGAGCACGAGCACGTCCGCCTCGGCGCCCGCGCGGATCCGCCGCGCGACGTCGACCCCGCCGGCCGACTCGAAGCGGATCGGGATCCCGTGGACCTGTCGGATGTGTGCGGACAGTTCGGCCAGGATCGCCCGGGTCGCCATCGAGGACAGTCCGGAAATCTCTCGGTGCACGTCGCCTCCTTGTGTCCGGGCGATGCTACGACGGACGAACGGGCGGCTCAACGCCGGGCATTCGAGCGGTCTGCGAGACTGAGCGGATGAGCGCAACCCCTGGTACCGCGGCTGGAAAGGTTCTGCAGGTCCTCTCGACCTTCGATCGTGAGCACCAGTCACAGACCCTGTCGGAGATCGCTCAGCGCACCGGTCTGGCGCTGAGCACCACGCACCGCGTGGTGCGGGAACTGGCCGACTGGGGCGCGCTCGAACGCGCGGAGGACGGCTCGTGGCACGTCGGGCTGTGGCTGTGGGAGATCGCGTCGGGGTGCCCCCGCACCCAGATCCTGCGCGACGTGGCGCTGCCCTTCATGCAGGACCTCTACGAGGCCACGCACGAGAACATCCAGCTCGCCGTGCGCGAGGGCACCGAACTCGTCTTCGTCGAACGGATCGCCGGGCACCGGTCGGTCGAGCTGGTGACGATGGTCGGTGCGCGATTCCCCATCAGCTCCACCGGGATGGGCCGCGTGCTGCTGGCGCACGCACCGCGGGACATCCAGGAGGCCGTTCTCGAAGCACCGTTGCAGGCCTGGACCGCACACACCCTGACCGATCCGAAGGTGCTGCGGGCGCAGTTGGACCGCATCCGCCGCGAGCAGGTCATCGTGAGCGACCGGCAGCTCTCCGAGACCACGGTCGCGGTGGCCGCGCCGGTGCGGATCGGCCGGACCGGGCCGGTCGGCGCCGCCTTGGGGATCGTCATCGCGGCGCGCGGCGCGGGCCGCGCCCGCGGGCTGCGCGAGCCGCTGCTGCGGGCCGCGTCCGGCATCTCCGAGGAGCTCGGACGGCGGACCCGCACGACGGCCTGACGCCGGGTCGGCACGACGGCCTGACGCCGGACCCGCTTCCGCCTGGCGGAAACCCTGCTGACCGCTCGCGCTCCCGGATGCCAGCGTTCGGGGTGTCCGAGTCAGCAGTCGTTCAGGAGACGCCATGGCCGATGCCGCCATCGACACCGTCACTTCGGTACCCGTCGCCGTCGTGGGGGCCGGCCCCGCCGGCCTGATGCTCGCCCACCTGCTCGGGCGCCTCGGGATCGAGACGGTCGTGGTCGACACCCGCACCCGGCACGAGATCGAGACGACGCAGCGCGCCGGCATCCTGGAGGCCGACGTGGCCCGGGACCTGGTCGAGACCGGGGTCTCCGACCGGATCCTGCGCGAGGGGCACGAGCACGAGGGCGTGGAGCTGCGGTTCGACGGCGGGGCGCACCGGATCGACTTCAAGGAACTCGTCGACGCGTCGGTCTGGCTGTACCCGCAGACCGACGTGTTCGTCGACCTGGCCGACGCGCGTGAGCGGGACGGCGGCACGGTCCTCTTCGGCGTCAGCGACACCGAGGTCCTCGACGTCACCACCACGGCCCCGAGGGTCCGCTGCACCGCGGCCGACGGGACCCGCCACGAGATCCGGGCCCGGTACGTCGTCGGCGCCGACGGCTCCCGCAGCATGTGCCGCGACCTGGTGCCCGAGCACCGGCGCGTGCGCTACGGCAAGGAGTACCCCTTCGCCTGGTTCGGCATCCTGGCCGAGGCCCCGATGAGCGCCCCCGAGCTGGTCTACGCCCACTCCGAGCACGGGTTCGCCCTGATCAGCCAGCGCACCGAGACCGTGCAGCGGATGTACTTCCAGTGCGACCCGGACGAGTCCGTCGACGCCTGGCCGGACGACCGCGTCTGGGAGACCCTCCAGGCCAGGGTGGCCGGTCGGGACGGCTTCCGCCTCAAGGAGGGCGCCGTCCTGGAGAAGACGGTGCTGCGGTTCCGCTCCTTCGTGCAGGAGCCGATGCGCTGGGGCTCGCTGGCGCTCGCGGGAGACGCCGCGCACACCGTCCCGCCGACCGGCGCCCGCGGTCTCAACCTCGCGCTCCACGACGTGAAGGTCCTCGCCGACGTCCTTCGGCGGGCCCTCGGCGCCGAAGGGGACACCGCCCTGGACGACTACCAGCCGCGCGCCCTCCGGCGGGTCTGGAGGGCGCAGAACTTCTCCTTCTGGATGACCCAGCTGCTGCACACCGCGCCCGGCGGCACGGCGTACGACCTGCGGCGCCAACTCGGCGAGCTGGACAACGTGGTGGGCACCCGTGCCGGACGCGGCTACCTCGCCGAGCAGTACACCGGCTGGCCCACCCGCGCCCAGCACTGACCCCAGACGCCCCCAGGAGAGCACGCATGATCATCGACTGCCACGGTCACTTCACCACCGCCCCCGCGCAGTTGGCGCAGTGGCGGGACCGGCAGATCGCGAGCGTCGGCGACCCCGACAACGCGCCCGACCCCGGCGAGCTGGTCATCACCGACGACGACCTGCGCCAGGCGATCGAGGGCAACCAGCTGAGGCTCATGGACGAGCGCGGAAGCGACCTGACGGTCTTCTCGCCGCGCGCCAGCTTCATGGCCCACCACGTCGGCGACTTCGAGGTCTCCTCGGTGTGGGCGCGGATCTGCAACGACCTGGTCCACCGGGTCGCCGCGCTCTACCCCGACCGCTTCGCGATGGGCGCGATGCTGCCGCAGTCGCCGGGCGTCGACCCCGCGACCTGCCTGCCCGAGCTGCGCCGTGCGGTCGAGGAGCTCGGCGCGGTGACGGTCAACCTCAACCCCGACCCGTCGGGCGGCAGGTGGACCGCGCCGCCGCTGACCGACCGCAGCTGGTACCCGCTCTACGAGGCGATGGTCGCGTACGACATCCCCGCCATGATCCACGTCAGCACGTCCTGCAACCCGGCGTTCCACACCACCGGCGCCCACTACCTCAACGCCGACACGACGGCGTTCATGCAGCTGGTCCAGGGCGACCTGTTCACCGACTTCCCGACGCTGCGGTTCGTGATCCCGCACGGCGGCGGGGCGGTGCCCTACCACTGGGGCCGGTTCCGCGGCCTGGCGATGGCCCTGGGCAGGCCCGATCCCGAGGCACTGCTGGACAACGTCCTCTTCGACACCTGCGTGTACCACCAGGCGGGCATCGACCTGCTCACCCGGGTGATCCCCAGCAGGTCCCTCCTGTTCGCCAGCGAGATGATCGGCGCGGTGCGCGACGTCGACCCCCGGACCGGCCACCACTTCGACGACACGAAGCGGTACGTGGAGGCGACCCCGAACCTCTCCGACCAGGAGCGGGCCGCCGTGTACGCCGGCAACGCCCTTCGCGCCTACCCCCGACTCGCCGCGCGCCTCGCCGCCGCCGGCCGCTGACCCGAGGAGAAGAAGGCATGGAACACACCGAGATCGGCGTCGTCCGCACCGCGGTCACCCGCGCCGACCCGGAGGCCGTCGCCGCCCTGTCGGCGTTCGGCGTGGCGACCGTCCACGAGGCCATGGGCCGGACCGGACTGATGCGCCCCTACCTGCGTCCGGTCTACCCGAAGGCACGCCTGTGCGGTACGGCTGTGACCGTGTTGCTGCAGCCCGGCGACAACTGGATGCTCCACGTCGCCGCGGAGCAGATCCGCCCGGGCGACGTGGTCGTCGCGGCGTGCACGACCGAGAGCGAGGACGGCTTCTTCGGCGAGCTGCTCGCCACCTCGTTCCGGGCCCGCGGCTGCCGCGGCCTGGTCATCGACGGCGGCGTGCGCGACGTGGCCGACCTGGAGGGGATGGACTTCCCGGTCTTCTCCCGGGCGGTCAACGCCAAGGGCACGGTCAAGGCCACGCTCGGCTCGGTCAACGTGCCGGTGGTCTGCGGCAACGCCCTGGTGCGCCCGGGCGACGTGGTCGTGGCGGACGTCGACGGCGTCGTCGTGGTGCCGCGGGAACGGGCCGCCGAGGTCGCCGAGGCCTCGGCCCGGCGCGAGGCGGGCGAGGAGGGCAAGCGCGCGCGGTTCCGCGCGGGCGAGCTCGGTCTGGACATCTACGGCATGCGCGGCCCGCTGGCCGAGCTCGGACTGCGGTACGAGGACTGAGACATGACCACGAACCCGATCGCGGCGTTCGAGAAGAGCCCCGGCTGGCTGGACTGGTACGCGGGCCCGAGCCGCCCGCAGTTCCGGCTGCCCGAGGGCGCCGTCGACGCGCACTGCCACGTCTTCGGGCCCGGGGCGGAGTTCCCGTACGCGCCCGAGCGCAAGTACACCCCCTGCGACGCCTCCAAGGATCAGCTCCTCGCCCTGCGTGACCACCTGGGCTTCGCTCGGAACGTGGTGGTCCAGGCGACCTGCCACGGAGCCGACAACAGCGCCATGGTCGACGCCCTGCGGGCCTCGGGGGGCCTGGCCCGCGGCGTGGCGACCGTACGCCCCGGCGTCTCCGCCGCGGAGCTGCGGGAGCTGCACGAAGCGGGTGTCCGCGGGGTGCGGTTCAACTTCGTCAAGCGGCTCGTCGACGCGGCCCCGCGGCAGGACCTGTGGGACGTCGTCGAGCGGATCAGGCCCTTCGGCTGGCACGTCGTCGTCTACTTCGAGGCCGGCGACCTCGCCGGCCTGCGGGACTTCCTCCTGTCGGTCCCGGTGCCGCTGGTCGTCGACCACCTGGGCAGGCCCGACGTCGGCAAGGACCCGCGCGGCCCGGAGTTCGAGGCGTTCCTCGACTTCCTGCGGGCCAGGGACGACATCTGGTGCAAGGTGAGCTGCCCGGAGCGGCTGTCGGTGAACGGCCCGGCGGCCCTGGACGGCGAGCAGCGGGCCTACCGGGACGTCGTCCCGTTCGCCCGGCGGGTGGTCGAGGAGTTCCCCGACCGGGTGCTGTGGGGCACCGACTGGCCGCACCCGAACCTCACCGACCACATGCCCGACGACGGCCTGCTCGTCGACTTCATCCCGCACATCGCGCCGACGCCCGCACTCCGGCAGGCGCTCCTGGTCGACAACCCGATGCGCCTGTACTGGCCGGACGCCGAGTACCGGCCGGACGCAGGCTGAGCCGCCCCCGGCTGAGCCGCCCCGACCGCCCCACGAGAGGAGGCACCACCGTGCCGCTGGACAAGAGCTACAAGCTGGTCCCGGGGACGACGATCTTCGACGCCGAGCAGTCCGCCAAGGGCTACCACCTCAACCAGTTCTGCATGTCGCTGATGACGGCGGAGAACCGGGAGAGCTACCTCGCCGACGAGCGCGCCTACCTGGACGCGTGGCCGCTGCGGGAGGAGCAGAAGCGGGCGCTGCTCGACCGCGACCTCAACGCCGCGATCCGCGAGGGCGGCAACATCTACTTCCTGGCCAAGTGGGGAGCGACGCTCGGACTGTCGTTCCAGCAGATGGCCGGGTCGATGACCGGCATGACCGAGCAGGACTACCGCGCCATGATGGTCGGCGGCGGACGCCCCGTCGCCGGCAACCGGATCGACCACGCCGTCCTCGAAGCGGCGCACGCCGACCGGCGTCCGCCGAAGGGCGGGGCCGCCGTCACCGGCGCGGTGTTCACCTCGCACGTGCCGGCGATCGGCGCGGCGATGGACCACCGCAAGACCGACGAGCCGTACTGGCGGCCGGTCTTCGAGGGCTACGAGTTCTCCAGGCGGTGGGCGCGGGAGAACGTCCCCGACGTGATCGTCCTGGTCTACAACGACCACGCCTCCGCCTTCGACCTGTCGCTGATCCCGACCTTCGTGCTCGGCACCGGTGCGGCCTACGCCACCGCGGACGAGGGCTACGGCCCCCGGCCGGTGCCCGGCATCGAGGGCGATCCGGAGCTGGCCGCGCACATCGCGCACGCGCTGATCCAGGACGACTTCGACCTCACCCTCGCCAACGAGATGACCGTCGACCACGGCCTGACCGTCCCGCTCTCGCTGATGTTCGGCGACGTCGAGCGGTGGCCGTGCAAGGTGATCCCGTTCCACGTCAACGTGGTGCAGTACCCGGTGCCTTCGGGCGCGCGGTGCTTCAAGCTCGGCCAGGCGCTGCGCAGGGCGATCGAGTCCTACGACCGGCCCCTGAAGGTGCAGGTGTGGGGGACCGGCGGGATGAGCCACCAGCTGCAGGGCCCGCGTGCCGGCCTGATCAACCGGGAGTGGGACAACGCGTTCCTGGACCGGCTGGTCGCGGATCCGGAGGGCCTGTCCCGGGTACCGCACCTGGAGTACGTCGAGGAGGCCGGCTCGGAGGGCATCGAGCTGGTCATGTGGCTGATCGCCAGGGGGGCGATGAGCGACGTCGACGGGTCCGGCAGGACCGAGGTCAAGCACCGCTTCTACCACGTGCCGGCGTCCAACACCGCCGTCGGCCACCTGATCATCGAGAACCACCCGCGGGGCGAGACGCCCGGCGTGAAGGAGTGACATGACTGACGAGCAGACCGTCCGGATCGCCCTGGTCGGCGGCGGCGCCTTCGGGGCCAAGCACGCCGCCGCGCTGCGGCGGATCGAGGGCGTCGAGGTGACCGCCGTGGTGAGCAGCACGCTCGAACGGGCCCGGAGGTTCGCCGAGGAGCAGGGCACGGGACGCGCCGTCGCGAGCCTGGAGGAGGCGCTGGCGGCGGACGACGTCGACGCCGTCGTCCTCGCCACGCCCACCCCGATGCACGCCGCGCAGACCCTCGCCTGCCTGGAGGCCGGCAAGCACGTCCAGGTCGAGATCCCGCTGGCGGCCTCGTTGGCGGACGCCGAGGCGTGCCACGCGGCGCAGCAGCGCACCGGCCTGGTCGCCATGGTGGGGCACACGCGGCGCTTCAACCCCAGCCACCAGTGGGTCCGGCAGCGGATCCAGGCCGGGGACTACCGGATCCAGCAGATGGACGTGCAGACCTACTTCTTCCGCCGCGAGAACCTCAACGCCCTCGGCCAGGCGCGCTCCTGGACCGACCACCTGCTGTGGCACCACGCCGCGCACACCGTCGACCTGTTCGCCTACCAGACCGGCTCGCCGATCGTGCAGGCCAACGCGATCCAGGGACCGATCCACCCCGAGCTCGGCATCGCGATGGACCTGTCCGTCCAGCTGCGCGCGGAGAACGGCGCCATCTGCACCCTGTCGCTGTCGTTCAACAACGACGGGCCGCTCGGCACCTTCTTCCGCTACATCGGCGACACCGGCACCTACATCGCGCGCTACGACGACCTGGTGACCGGGAAGGACGAGCCGATCGACGTGAGCGCGGTCGACGTCTCGATGGACGGCATCGAGCTGCAGGACCGCGAGTTCGTCGCCGCCGTCCGCGAGGGCCGCGAGCCGAACGCGTCCATCGCCCAGGTGCTCAACTGCTACCGGACGCTGGCCGTCCTCGAGGAGCAGCTCGCGGCCGCCGCGTCGTGACCGCGGCACCGGCGCCGGGCCCGGGCCGCCGCGCGCTGCGGCGGCTCGGGCCCTTCGAGGTCCCGGCGATCGGCCTCGGCTGACAGTGATGATGTTCGTGGTGGCGCCGCTGGTGGGTCTGACCCTTCGGCTGACTGACGTCTCGACTGTCCTGTTGGGGATTTGTCGGCTGGCAGCGCGGGACGCCGCCCGGGCCTGGGCCGAACTGCGGCCCACCGCCGTGCTCAGCCTCACCCCCGGGCTCACCCCCGACGGCGTGCGGATCCTGCACCGCTCCGGCACCCGGGCGGTGCTCACCTTCGGCACCGCACCGGTGCCCGGCGCCCACGCGCTGATCCTGGACCAGCGTGAGGTCGGCGCCAGCGCGGCCGCCCACCTGCTGGAGCGCGGCCGCCGCCGGATCGGCGTCGTCATGCCGGCCGATCCGGCGCTGTCCCTGTTCAGCGCACCCCGGCTGGCCGGCGTCCGGGCCGCTGCCGCCTCGGCGGGCCTCGGCGTCCTGGTCGAGCCGCTGCCGCTGGACTACACCGAGGAGTCCGCGGCCGAACTCGCCGTCCGCTGCCGCGAACTGGCCCTGGACGGCCTGTTCGGCTACAACGACGAGTACGCGATGCTCGCGCTGCGCGCTCTGCAGGACGCCGGCCTGGACGTCCCCGGCACGGTGGCCCTGGTCGGCGCCGACGATCTGCTGCTGGCCCGGCTGCTCCGGCCCCGGCTGAGCTCGGTCCGGATGCGGACGGCGTCCGGCGAGGAGCTGGCCGAGCTGGTCGACCGCGTGGTCGCCACCCCGGACGCGCCCCCCATCACCCGTGACCTGTTGGCCGTCGAGCTGATCGCCCGCGATTCCACCTGACGACTTCGTGCCTGGTCTGCCGTGGTGGCCCGCCGAGAGGGCCGAGCCGGACAGTGGCAGGGCGCACGGCGTGTCGCAAGCACTCGAGACCGGCGTGGCGAGACGGCCCACCGCAAGCGGTGGGCCGTCAGATCACAAGGTCAACCAGTGGATTCAGCCCGTATTGAGCGTCCAGCTCTTGTCATAGAGAATCTGGTAGATCGGGACGTACGTGATGACGTTGAGGCACCAGGGAGTACGGTAACCGCCGTCCGAGACAGTGCGACCGTTGCAGTCGACGGAGCTGTGGATCCGCCGCCGGCGCCTCGAACGGGCCCGCCGCTACCTCGCCGACCCGGCCCTGGCCACGACCCCCGTCCACGTCATCGCGGCCCGCTGCGGCTTCCCCCGTGCTGCCGACTTCAGCCGCGCCTTCCGCAGCGCGTACGGGCTGCCGCCCCGCGAGTTCCGCCGCGGCGCCGCGGCGGCCGGCGGTGGACTCCGAGCGAAGTGATCGTGGACTGACTGCTAGCGACAACCGACCGGGGCCTTCGGAAAGCTGATGCCCTGTCTGCCCCGGGCTTCCCGCGGCGGACACGGGCACATCAGTACGACGATCCGCCCGCCAGGTCCGACGTCGTCGACAGGACAGGGGAGTCCATGTCCCACCACCGTGACCTACGCCTACGACGCCACCGGCTGCCTCACCAAGGCCGCCGACGACACCGGCCTGGCCTGCGCCACCCGGACGTACGCGTTCGACCGGAGCAGCAACCGCGTCAACCGCACCAGCGTCACCGAGGACTGCGACCCGGCCACCGCGGACGCCGTCACCCGGGCCGAGAGCCACGGCTACGACACCGCCGACCGCCTCACCGACGCCGGCTACGCGTACGACGCCTTCGGCCGCACCACCGCCCTGCCCAAGGGCACCCGGCTCGGCTACCACACCGACGACCTGGTCCGCACCGAGACCTTCGGCGAGGCCCGCAGGACCTGGGACCTGGACGCCGCCGGCCGCCTCGCCGCCGCCACCACCGAGACCGAGGGCGCCGACGGCACCTGGACCGTCACCGGGCTCTCCACCCGCCACTACGACGGGGACACCGACAGCCCGGCCTGGACCAGGGAGGCCACCGGCGAGTCGACCCGTCACGTCAAGGACCTGAGCAGCCTGCTCACGGTCGCCACCGGCACCGACAGCGGTGCGGTCCTGCTGCTGACCGACCTGCACGGCGACGTGTCCGTCCAGATGTCCCCCGACGGCCCCCAGGACCTCGCCGTCTACCACCACGACGAGTACGGCAACACCGTGGACGCCACCAGCACCACCGCCTACCGCTGGCACGGCGGCGCGCAGCGCGAGTCCGACGGCCTCTCCGGCCTCACTCTCATGGGCGTGCGCGCCTACGACCCGACCACCGGCCGGTTCCTGCAGACCGACCCGGTCCTGTCCGGTAGTCGCACGATGCCGAACCGCGGGCCCGACGTGCGTCACCGCTATGCGTCGGCGCCTCAGTCATCTGACGGTGGGAGCCGACCGGTTGATCGCGTCGGTCGTGCGGCGGCGCAGCGGACGTGCCGTCAAATGACGGATGTCGAACGGCGGTTCGGAGCCGATGATGGAGAGCGCCCGCCCGCCCCGAACGGACACTCCCGTTCGGGGCGGGCCGTTCCAGCAGCACCCTCACACCCCCGGAAAGGCGGTTCACATGGTCACACCCAAGGCGATGCTCCGCGGCTCGGCCATCATGGCGACGGTCGTCGCGGCCGTGACGGGCCTCGGTGCCGGATCGGCACACGCCGCGGTCACCGCGCCGTTGCAGCCGGGCTCCCACCTCTACGCGGGCACCGGCGGGAGCGGCGCGGTGACCGCGGTCGACCTTGACGACTTCGGCACGTGCCACACGCTGTCGACGTCCGCCCGATCGGTCCAGGTCGTCTCCGGCTCCGCGGCCTTGGTGCTGTACTCCGGTGCGGGCTGCACCGGAGCCTACCCGTGGGGCACCGGTTCGCTGGCCCAGTTCGACCTGCCGTGGCCGGTGCTGAGCTACCGGGTGGTCCCGGCCTGACGTCACCCGGACCAGGGCGGTCCGCCCCGGGCGCGCACCCGGATGCCCCGCGCCGTCAGGTGCCTCCGGCCCGACGGCGGGCGGAAACACCTCACATCCCGTTCCGACCCGAGGAGTCCTCGATGGCAGCGCACGAAAACACGAACCCGCCGATCATCCGCAGGTCCAGCGGCACGATGCTCCGGGCCAGCAGCGCCACCTCCCGCGGGTAGACGAAGGTTCCGGGGAAGGTGATGCCGTG
>NZ_JBEXJK010000173.1:0-16550 GCF_040609095.1 Kitasatospora sp. NPDC004799 | reverse complement strand
CCGGGGGGCGCCGCGGCCCCGGTGGCCGCGGTGGCCCCGGTGCCCACCGACGACCAGGTGGGCGCAGGGCGCGAGCGCGCCGATGCCGGCCTCGGCGCCGCGCCGGCCGCAGTGCGCGCAGGGCTGGCGGGGCTGGTTCAGCAGGAAGGCCCTGATCTGCCGGGTGTAGAGGACGTGCGCGTGGTCGGGCACGGCGTCCGGGAAGCGGCGGAACAGCGGGAGGTGCTCGCGGTCCGCGCCGAGCAGGTGGTCGATCCGGGCGAGCAGCCCGTCGCCCAGCTCGGCGAGCCGGACCGGGGCCAGCCGGGCCAGGGCGGTGCGCAGGTGGGTGGTCAGGACGTAGCCGCGCCGGACCAGGTCGGCATCGAGGGCCACCAGCCCCCGGGTGCTCCACGGGTCGGCGGAGGGCAGCAGCTCGCCGGGGGCCACGGCGACGGCGCCGCGCCGGCGGAGCAGGAAGGAACCGAGATCGAGGTCGACGCCGGGGTCGAAGGGAGCCGAGATGGCTCGGGGCATGCCGAGAGATCCCCCCACGGAGGCGGAAAGAGGAGAAGGGGGCGGAGAGGGGGCGCGCTACGGGTGTCAGGGGAGAAATGAGAAGGAAGCGCGTCGCGGAGCCGCCGATGTGGTCACCGTAGCCGGGTCGGCCCCGGCCGCCCACCGATTTTTTCCGGCCACCGAGGAGTGGGAAGTCGGCCGGTCCGACGTCCTGCGCCGGATGGCCCCGGCCCGGACGGTCCCGGACGGACGTCCTGCGTCGAACGGCCCCGGCCCGGGCGGTGTCGGTGCGGCCTGACACCATCGGCGCATGTCCGGAACCTTCGTCGACCTGGGATTCGTCACCGCGCCCTCCGGGGTGGTGGTGCTCGGCATGGTCTCGTGGCTGGACGCGTGGCGGGAGCTGGGCGAGCCGCTGTCGGTACGGGCCGGGGCGGCGGCGAAGGCGGGTGGCGGGCACCTGCGGGAGGCGGAGTGGGAGTGCGAGGCGGTCGCCGTGCCGGCCGCCGCCGACCGGCCGCTGGCGGTGCGGGCCACCACCGAGCCGTCCGCGTTCGACGAGGAGCCGACCGTCGCGACGCTGGAGGTCGAACTCGGCCTGCCCTGGCCCGAGGGGGTGGACAGCCCGGTGCTGCTCGGGGACCTGCCGGTGGACCGGGGCGGCATGGCGGTCGGCGACGCCGTCGGGCTGGACGCGTGGACGGGGCTGGAGGACGAACCGGCCGACGGGCTCGCGGACCTCTCCTACTGGGGCCGGTACGCGGAGGACGCGCACGCGCGGTTCGGCGGTGAGCGGATCCCCCAGCCCGGCGGCGTCGAGGGGCCGTACGGTTGGCTCGACCTGCCGGTGGCGGAGGCGCTCGCGCTGGAGGCGGAGATCAGCGCCTGGCGGGGCCGTCGGTCCGGCCGGGGCGTGGCCACCTCGGTGGAGCCGCACGTCGACTACTTCACCTTCCGCCGGGCGGGCGTGCACCACCCGCTGCGCGTGGGCGCGATCGAGGTCGGCGGCTGCCCGGTGCTCGGGATCGACTGGTGCCAGGGCGACCACTCCGTCCGGCACCACGGGGGCCGGGACTGGGGCCAGGCCTTCCCGGTCACCCTCGAAGCCGACGCGGCGGGCGGAACGGTCCTGCGCTGGACGATCCCGCCCTACGACGCCGAGGAGGACTGAGCGGGGGCGGCCGGCGAGTCGGCCGACGGGCCCGCCGAGGAGTCCGCCGACGCGTCCGCCGTCGGGTCCCAGAGCCCGGCGGCCTCGCCGCGCGCCAGGTGGTCGGCGTAGACGGCGGCCTTCCAGGCGATCAGCGAGCGGCACTCCTCCAGCTCCCGGATCCGCTCGTCGACGCGCCGCTGGTGGGCGTCCAGCAGCCGCAGCCGCTCGGCCTCGTTGCCCGGCCCCTGCCGTACGAGTGCGGCGAAGCGGCGGAGGTCGGCGAGGGGCATGCCGGACTCGCGCAGCTTCACGCAGATCTCCAGCCACCGCACGTCGAGCACGGCGTACCGCCGGCGCCCGCCCGCCGTGCGCCGCACCGGGCCGACCAGCAGCTCCTCGCGCTCGTAGAAGCGCAGGGCGTGCACGCTGAGCCCGGTGCGCTCGGCCACCTCGCCGATGCTGAGTTCCGTCATGCCGTCAGAGCATAGGAGCGCGGCTCCCGGGCTTGATCTAGACCGCACTCCACTTCCTACCGTCGTCGCCATGACCACCACCCACCAGCAGCCGATCGGCTCGCCCTTCTCCGCCGACGCCACCGCCGAGGACGTCCTGGCGGGCGTCGACCTCTCCGGCCGCACGGCCGTCGTGACCGGCGGCTCCTCCGGCCTCGGCCTGGCGACCACCCGGGCGCTGACCGCCGCCGGGGCCGACGTGATCGTCCCGGCCCGCCGTCCGGACGCCGCCCGCGCCGTGCTGGCCGGAACCGGCGCCCGGGTCGTCCCGATGGACCTCGCCGACCCCGCGAGCGTCCGCGCCGCCGCCCGGCTGGTCCGCGAGGCCACCGAGCGGCTCGACCTGCTGCTGGCCGTCGCGGGCGTGATGGCCACCCCCGAGCGGCGCGTCGGGCCGGGCTGGGAGGGGCAGTTCGCCACCAACCACCTCGGGCACTTCCTGCTCGCCTGCGAGCTGTACCCGCTGCTGGCCGCCGCCCCCGACGGTGCGCGCGTCGTCGTCAACAGCTCCGCCGGGCACGCCCTGACCGGCATCCGCCGGCACGACCCGCACTTCCGCACCGGCTACGACAAGTGGCTGGCGTACGGCCAGTCCAAGACCGCCAACGCGCTGTTCGCCGTGCACCTCGACGCGCTCGGACGGGCGGACGGCGTCCGGGCGTTCGCGCTCCACCCCGGGAAGATCATCACCGGGCTGCAGCGGGAGCTGACCCGGCAGGAGCAGGTCGACCGCGGCTGGGTGGACGCGGCGGGCCGGGTGGTCGGCGCGGGCTTCAGGACCCCGTCCCAGGGCGCCGCCACCGGCCTGTGGGCGGCCACCTCCCCGCTGCTCGACGGCCGCGGCGGCCTCTACCTGGAGGACTGCGAGGTCGCCCGGGTGCGCGGCCCGGACACCCCGATGGACGACGGCGGCGTCCGCCCGTACGCCGTCGACCCGGAGGGGGCCGCCCGGCTCTGGGAGCTGTCCCTCGCCGCGACCGGCGCCGCCCCGGTGGCCGGCTGAACCCGCTGCGAGCGAGCCCCCGCTACAGGCAGATCCAGCAGTACAGCTGCTCGCCGGCCGCCCGCGCCCGCCGGGCCAGGGCGATCAACTCCTCGGCCAGCGGCAGCAGGTCGGACGGTTCGGCGCCGTGCCACTCCTCGGCCCCGGCCCACCGCGCGACGGCCTCCGGCACCCGCTCGTCGGGCACCCCGGCGAGCGCGTCCCGGGCGGCGGCGGCCAGCTCGGTGACCCACGGGCCGGTCGCCCACGGGTCGTCCTCGTCCGCGGGGCCGGACGGGCCCGGCCGGGGCGTGGTCGGCCGGACCGCCGTCCCCGCCACCAGGCCGACCCGCCACGGCTCCCCGAGGACGGCCGCCACCAACCGGCCGAGCAGGATGTCCGGATCGACGCCCTTGGCCTGGACCCCGTCGAAGGCCTCGGCGGAGGAGCCGTCGCCGTCGAGCGGCGGCCCGCCCTCCCGCAGCTCCAGCGCCCGGACGACCGCCGCCGTGTCGGGCGCCCGGAAGTAGCCGGAAGTGGTCGGTCAGCACACCCATCGCGGCCGTCCCCTCGTTCGACGTCAGGGCGCCAGTGGAGCAGCCGGCACCGGCAGGGAGCGGGACGTCGGCCCGGCCGACGTCCCGCTCCCCGCCGAGGGCCGGTCAGCAGGAGATGCTGCCGCCGCCGACGGTGGTGCCCAGGACGCCGACGAACTTCTTGAACAGGTTGATCCGGTCGTCGCGCTGGCCGGGGTTCTTCCCGTCGCACTCCAGCGCGCCGTTGATGCTGCGGATGGTCTCGCCGAAGCCCTTGTTGTTGACGATGGCGTCGTGCGAGGTCATCCGCCCGGCGCCGGTCTGGCTGTTCCAGAACCAGAGGGCCGTCTTCCAGGAGACCGCCGGGTCCTTCTCCACCTTGGACGGGTCGTGCAGCAGGTCGATGTGCAGGGCGTCGCCGGCCGCCTTGTAGTTGAAGTTCCAGCTCAGCTGGAGCGGCCCGCGCCCGTAGTACGCGGCCTTCCCGGCCGGACAGCCGTACGGCTGCGAAGTGTCGCAGTAGTGCGGGTAGTTGGCGGTGTTCTGCTCGACCACGTAGCGCAGGCCGCCGGTCTCGTGGCTGACGTTGGCGAGGAAGGCCGCCGCCTCGCGCCGGCGGGTGGCGTCGTCGCCGGAGGTGGCGAACTTCGGGTAGGCGCTCAGGGCGTCGACCAGGCCCCTGTAGGTGTAGAAGCCGTTCCGGCTCGGGAACATCTGGTTGAACTGGGACTCGCTGACCACGAAGGACCCGGCGGCGGAGGCCGGGGCGGTCTGGCCGGCGACGGCGAGGGTGCTCAGGACGGCGGCGGAGGCCGCCAGCGACAGGGTGCGCGAGAGCTTCATCGATGTCCTCGATTCCGTTGGCAGGATGGGCACTTCGCTCGCGAAGCAGCTCGGCCATCGTGGTGCGGGCCAGCTGTCGAGGGCACCCCTCGGAGGTCTAAACCACCCGTACGGGTTGTATCCGATCCAGGGGTTGGACGGCCGCCGCGGGTGATCGCCGGGCCTGTCGGTCCCACCGGCTAGCCTCGTGCGCGGCGGGAACGGGCGGCGCGAGGACACCGGGGGAGCAGGACGGATGAGCGGTCACACCGATGACGGCGGCGGCGAGCGCCTGGCGGCCGAGGGCGAGGTCGCGGTCGCCCGGCTGGCGATCGCCTCGGGCGACCTGACGCACGCCGCCGAGCACCTCGGCGACGCGATGGCCGCCGATCCCCAGCTGCCCGAACTGCACGAGGCGCTGGCCGAGTTGTGCGCGGCGGCAGGCGGCCCGGCGGCGGCCCGCGAGCTGTTCCCGCTGGACGGCCGGGTGTACGTCGGCGCGGTGGTCTGCCGGGCCCACGTCGAGGCGGCCGCCGGTGGCTGGGACGCCGCCGTCGGCCTGCTCGCCTCCGCCATCCAGTGCGAGCCGGCCCGCCCCTGGGCGCACACCGCCTGGCTCGCCCGCGAGGACCTGCCCGGCCTGGTCGACCCGGACGCCGTCGCCCGGGCGGTGGCCCAGGCGACCGGCGGCCTGTCCGACCCGCTCCCGGCCGAACCGGCGGACGCCGTACGGCCGTTCCACGACTTCGTGCAGGCGGTGCTGGCCCGCCACGCCGACCACGTGCCGCTGCTGGCGATGGCCTCCGGCCTGACCCGCCGGCTCGGCGACACCGCCCGCGCCGTCGAACTCGCCGAACGGGCCCACCGGTCGGCCCCCGGCTACCTGTCGGCCGTGATGCTCGGCAACGCCCTGCGGTCGGCCGGCCGGCCGGAGCGGGCGCTCGCCGTCTGGGAGGCCGAGCTGGCCCGGGCCGCACCGGACGGCGACGACTCCAGCAGCTACCTCGCCGTGGACGTCGCCGAGTTGTACGGCGCGCTCGGCCGCCCCGCCGAAGGCCTGCCCTGGCTGGACCGGGTGCTCGCCGCCGATCCCGACCACCCCAAGGCCGGCCCGGCCCGGTACGGGTTGCGCCACGCCCTCGACGGCGACCCGGCGCACCTGCTCGGTCTGGCCGACCACCACCGCGACCACCCCGAGCACGCGTACGCCCGGGAGCTGCTGGAGCGGCTGAGCCACCGGCAGCCCTGGCTCGGCCTGGTCCCCGGCGCCACCGAGGCCACCGTGAACGTGCTGCACCAGGTGCTCGCAGCCCACGACGCCGCCTCCGACGCCGCCCCCGACGGCTCCCGTGACGGCTCCCGCGACGGCTCCCGCGACGCCGAGATCGACTGCACCGCCTCCACCCTGGAGCCGCCCAGCTCGGTGCTGGCCGTCCGGCTCGCGCTGCCGCGCGCCACCGTCGGCTACCAGGCCGTCGGCGAGCCCGACCCCCGGCTGCCGCTGACCGAGCCCACCACCCGGATCTGGGCCTGGGACGGCACCGACCCGCGCCCGGCCGTCGGCCCGCCCGCGCCGCGCAGCGCCGAACTCGTCCGCGCCACCGCCGAGATCTTCTGGCCGAGCGTCCCCGCCGCCTACGACCACGCCGTGCGGCTGGCCGGCCTGCCGCTGGAGGACCTGCTCGCCGTCCTGGTCCACCCGCCGGCGCCGCGCGAGGACGCGCTCGGCCGCGCCCTGCTCGCCCACCAGCCCGAACTCTGGGTGCGGGCCGTCCAGGTCTTCGCCTGCCTCGGCATCGCCCACCACCGCACCGACCAGCCCTGGGAGGGCTCCGAGCGCCGCCGGGTGCTGCGCGACCTGCTGCTCGGGCCGGAGGACTGGGTGGTCGAGGCGGCCGGCTTCGCACTGGTCGCGATCGGCTGGACGCAGCCGCGGACCCGGGCCGACGTCGCCGCCCTGCTCCAGCAGCGGCTGCACCACGGCGCCCGGGCCCGCCGCACCCGGGTGGTGACGATCCTGCGCTCGCTGTCCGCGCTGGTGCTCGCCGCGCCCTGGATGTCGGAGCAGGACCGCGCGCTCGCCCGGCACCTGACGGCCCGGGAGGACGCCGCCGACGCGGGGGCGGAGGCCGGACCAGCGGTGGCGGAACGGCCGGGCCCGGCAGAGGAGGGGCCCCGCCCCGGCCGCCTGCGCCGCCTCTTCGGCAGGGGCCGCTGAGGCCGGCCGGCCGTCACCCCACCCCCGGCAGCGGCTCCTGGTCGACGTCGAACCGGGCGACCCGCTCCGACGGGTCCCGGCACTCCGGCCCCAGCCGCAGCATCCGCGACTCGGGGTCGTGCAGCGGCCGGTGGCAGCGGCGGCAGGTCACCCGCGGGCGGAGGGTCTGCGCGGTGTCCGTCCCGGGAAGCGGTTCGGGACCGGCCGGCGCGGGACCGGTCGGTGCGGGACCGGTCGGTGCGGGACCGGTCGGCGCGGGGCGGGCCAGCGTGCGGCCGGCCGGCGCGGAGCCGGACAGGGCGGGGCCGGTCGGTTCGGGGAGCTCGGTCGGGCTGGTCATGGGGAGACGGTAGCCGCCCGCACCGTCACCCCAGCCCGCACCGTCAGACCCCGCCCGCACCGTCAGGCCCCCGCCCGCACCGTCAGGCCCCCCGCCGGTGCGTGAAACGATGGCCCCATGGCCACCGACCGCAGCAGCGCAGGAGACCCGGCACGCACCCTCGCCCTGCTCTGGGGCCTCACCGCCGAGGAGAAGCCCGGCCGGCGCGGCCCCCGGCAGGCGCGCTCGACCGGTGAGATCGCCGCCGCCGCGATCGCCCTCGCCGACGCGGAGGGCGTGGACGCCGTCACCATGCGCCGGGTGGCCCAGGAGCTGGGGCTCTCCCCGATGGCGCTCTACACCTACGTGCCCGGCAAGGCCGAGCTGCTCGACCTGATGCTGGACACCGTCTACGCCACGATGCCCCGCAGCACCCCCGCCGACCAGGGCTGGCGCGCCCGGGTCACCGCCGTCGCCGACGACAACCGCGCGCTGCACCGCGCCCACCCGTGGGTCGCCGCCGTCTCCACCAGCCGCCCGCCGCTCGGGCCCGGGCTGATGGCCAAGTACGAGTACGAGCTGCGCGCCTTCGAGGGCACCGGCCTGTCCGACGTCGACCTGGACGCCGCGCTGACCCACCTGCTGGGCTTCGTCCAGACCTGCGCCCGGATGGCCGCCGACGAGCGCGCCGCCCGGCAGGACAGCGCGATGACCGACGCGCAGTGGTGGACGGCCAACGCCGAGCTGCTCGCCCGGGTCTTCGACCCCGAGCGCTACCCGGTCGCCGCCCGGGTCGGCGCCGCGGCCGGCGAGGCGCACGGCGGCGCGTACGGCCCGGACCACGCCTACGCCTTCGGCCTGGCCCGCGTCCTGGACGGGCTCGACGCCCTCATCGCGGGCCGGTAGACCCTGCGGTAGTCCGCTCGGCCGGCCGCCCCTCAGCGCGCCGCGACGGCCCGCCCGTCGTACTCCCGGCGCGCCGACTCGACCTCCGGCACCCGCCGCTCCGACCAGTGCGCCAGCGCCGCGACCAGCGCCGCCGCCTCCCGCCCCAGCGGGGTGAGGCTGTAGTCGACCCGCGGCGGGATCACCGGGTGCGCCTCGCGCAGCACGAAGCCGTCCCGCTCCAGCGTCTGGAGGGTCTGGGCGAGCATCTTCTCGCTGACCCCGGAGACCTTGCGGCGCAGCTCGCTGAACCGGTAGCCGCGCTCGTCCAGCGCGCCCAGCACCAGCACGCCCCAGCGGCTGGTGACGTGCTCCAGCACGCCCCGGGACGGACACATCCGGTCGAAGACGTCGGGCGGGGGCAGGGTGCCGGCCTGCAGCGCACTTACCTTCATGTCAGTACCCTACTTTGAAGTGCGTACTTTCGAAAGGTTAGTGCCACCCCTAGGGTGAGTTCCGAGGCCAGAACCCCTGAGCAACCCCTGAGGAGCCCGCCATGTACGTCGTCACCGGTGCCACCGGCCAGCTCGGCCGTCTCGTCGTCGAGGGCCTGCTGGCCCAGGTCCCCGCGAGCGAGGTGGCCGTCGCCGTCCGCTCCGCCGAGAAGGCCGCCGACCTGGCCGCGCGCGGCGTGGCCGTGCGGGTGGTCGACTACGACGACCCGCAGACCCTGGCCGGCGCCTTCGCCGAGGGCGACCGGGTGCTGCTGATCTCGGGCAGCGAGGTCGGCCGCCGGATCCCGCAGCACCGGGCCGTGGTGGAGGCCGCCAAGGCCGCCGGGGTCGCGCTGCTCGCCTACACCAGCGCGCCCGGCGCGGCCACCTTCCGGCTGGCCGACGAGCACAAGGCGACCGAGGAGCTGATCCTCGCCTCCGGTCTGCCGTACGCGTTCCTGCGCAACGGCTGGTACACCGAGAACTACCTGGGCGACGCGGCCGGCACGGTGGCCCGCGGCGTGGTGCTCGGCAGCGCCGGCGAGGGCCGGATCGCCACCGCCCCGCGCCGGGACTACGCGGCCGCGGCGGTCGCCGTCCTGCTCGGCGAGGGCCACGAGGGCCAGGTGTACGAGCTGAGCGGCGACGCCGCCTGGAGCCTGCCCGAGCTGGCCGCCGAGCTGGCGGAGGCCTCCGGCAAGCCGGTCGAGCACCGGGACGTCACCCCGGCCGAGCACCTGGACGCCCTGGTCGGCGCCGGGCTGCCGCAGGGCTTCGCCGAGGTCCTGGTGGACGTGGACGCGGGCATCGCGCGCGGCGAGCTGGCCGGCACCCCGGGCGACCTGGCCCGGCTGATCGGCCGTCCGACCGTCCCGCTGGCCGAGTCCGTCCGCGAGGCCCTGAAGGCCTGAAACGCCGCAGGCCGGACCGCCCGGACCAGCGGAGCGGTCCGGCCTGCGGACACTGTCATGACCAAAATCCGGAAACGGAGATGACAGGCTGCCCTCCCGCCCGCTACCGTCGCCTCGACACACGCGCGCGGGAGGGCACTCGGCCATGGCGGACACAGACCAGCAGGACAACGGCCGGGGCCTCTGGTACGGCGTCGCCGCGTACGGGATCTGGGGCCTCTTCCCGCTGTTCTGGCCGCTGCTCGAACCGGGCGCCGCCGACGACATCCTGGCCAACCGGATGGTCTGGTCCCTGGTCGCGGTCGTCCTGCTGCTGGTCGCCCAGCGGCACTGGGGCTGGATACGCCCGCTGCTGCGCCAGCCCCGCCGGCTCGCCATGCTGGCCGGCGCGGCCACCGTGATCTCGGTCAACTGGGGCGTCTACATCTGGGCCGTCAACGCCGGCCACGTCGTCGAGACCAGCCTCGGCTACTTCATCAACCCGCTGGTCACCATCGGCTTCGGCGTGCTGGTGCTCAAGGAGCGGCTGCGCAGAGCGCAGTGGACGGCGGTGGGCATCGGCGCCGCCGCCGTCGCGGTGCTGACCGTCGCGTACGGGCGGCTGCCCTGGATCGCGCTCACCCTGGCGCTCTCCTTCGCCGCCTACGGCCTGCTGAAGAAGCAGGTCGGGCTGAGCGGGCTGGAGAGCCTGGCGGCCGAGAGCGCCTTCATGTTCCCGTTCGCCCTCGGCTACCTGGTCTACCTGGAGGTCTCCGGGCGCGGCACCTTCGGGCACACGGTGGCCGGCTCGTACGGCCTGGGGCACTCCGGGCTGCTGATGCTCAGCGGGGTGATCACCGCGATCCCGCTGCTGTTCTTCGGCGCGGCCGCCGTCCGGGTGCCGCTGACCGTGCTCGGGCTGCTGCAGTACCTGGCGCCGGTGTTCCAGTTCCTGATCGGCGTCGCGGTCTTCCACGAGTCCATGCCGCCCGCCCGCTGGGCCGGCTTCGGCCTGGTCTGGGCCGCGCTCGCGCTGCTCACCTGGGACGCGCTGCGCCAGGTGCGGGCCGACCGCGCGGTGCGGGCCGCGGCGGTGGCGCCGCAGCCCGCGGTCGCTCGGGAGAGCGCGCGGGAGACCGTCACGCGCTGATGTCCCGGCTGGTGAAGCGGGACCAGGCGGCCGAGCCGAACACGGCGACGTAGGCGGCCTGGAGGCCGAGGTCCTTCAGCACGCCGTCCCAGTACATCGGCGCCCGCAGCAGGTCCGCGAAGCTCAGCCAGTAGTGGGAGAACAGGAACGGGCTGACGGCGTCCAGCTGCGGGAAGGCGTCCAGGATCTGGACGGTGATCACCAGCCCGACGGTGGCGGCCATCGCCGCGATGCCGCTGCCCGTGAGGGTGGAGACGAACAGCCCGATCGCCACCAGCCCGGCCAGGGAGGCGGCCACCACCACGGCCACCAGCAGGGCGCGCAGCAGCGCGTCGCCGAGGCCGATGGTGTCCCCGGAGATCAGGGTGACCTGGCCGAGCGGGAAGAGCGCGGCGCCCGCCGCCAGCGCCGTCACCGCGACCGCCGCCGTGGCGGCCAGGCAGAACACCAGGCCGGCGGTGAACTTGGCGGCCAGCAGCCTGGTCCGCCCGGCCGGGGCGACCAGCAGGTAGCGCAGCGTCCCGGCGGCCGCCTCGCCCGCCACCGCGTCCCCGGCGACCACGCCGACCGTCATCGGCAGGAAGACCGGCAGCGCCACCGCGAGTGCGGTGAAGACCAGGAAGAGCCCGTTCTGGGTGGTCTGCGCGATGAAGCTCGGACCGCCGCCGCCCTCGTGCGGACTGTCCGTGTTGAGCTTGATCACCACCCCGATCAGGATCGGCAGCACCGCCAGGATGGCCAGCAGCACCTTGGTGCGCATCCGGCGGAAGGTCAGGTGCAGCTCGCTGCGGAACAGCGCCAGGAACCCGGCCGCCGTCCGCGGCCGCCGGCCCGCCGGTTGCCGACCCGCTCCCGGCCGCCGGCCCGTCCCCGGCGCGAGCTCCCCGGCCCGCGCGACCGCCTCAGCCCGCGACATCGAAGCCCTCCCCGGTCAGCGCCACGAAGGCGTCCTCCAACGTGCCCCGCTCCAGCCCGAACCCGTGCACCCGCACCCCGGCCGCGACCAGCGCCGCGCACAGCCTGGGCAGCGCCTCCTCGTCCAGGACGCCCGGCTCGCCGTCCACCCGGCCCTCGCCGGGCACCAGGGCGGTGACCCGGTGCGCCGCCAGCACCTCCGCGGCCCGCGCCACGTCCGGGGTGCGGACCACCAGCCGGCCCTGCGCCCGGGCGGCCAGCTCGGCGACGGTGCCCTGCACCACCAGCCGGCCGCGGGACATCACCGCGGCGTGGGTGCAGACCTGCTCGATCTCGTCCAGCAGGTGCGAGGAGAGGAACACCGTGGTGCCCTCCGCCGCGACCTCCCGGACCAGCGTCCGGATCTCCCGCATGCCCTGCGGGTCCAGCCCGTTGGTCGGTTCGTCCAGCACCAGCAGCTCGCGCGGCCGCAGCAGCGCGGAGGCCAGGCCCAGCCGCTGCTTCATGCCGAGCGAGTACGCGCGGGCCTTCTTGCCCGCCGCGGCGCTCAGGCCGACCCGCTCCAGCGCCGCCTCCACCCGCGGCCGGCGGGTGCGCGGGTCGGCGGTCGGGTCGGCGGCGTCGAACCGCTCCAGGTTGTCCCGTCCGGAGAGGAAGCCGTACAGGGCCGGGCCCTCGATCAGCGCGCCCACCCGGGGCAGCACGGTGGCGACGGACTGCGGCATCGACTCGCCGAGGACGGTGGCCGTGCCCGAGGTGGGGGCGATCAGGCCCATCAGCATCCGGATCGTGGTGGTCTTGCCGGAGCCGTTGGGGCCCAGGAAGCCGAAGACGGAGCCGCGCGGCACGGCCAGGTCCAGGCCGTCCACGGCGAGCTGGCCGCCGCGGAAGCGCTTGGTCAGGCCGCGGGTCCGGATCACGTCGTCGGAGCCGTAGCCGGATCCGGTGGCGGCCGCGTCGGAGGAAAGCAGGGTGGCGGCCGCGTCGGACGGACGCAGGGAGGCGGGGGAAGCGGATGGAACGGGCACGGGGGCCGGGCGCGGTGCGGCGCCCGGACCCCCGGCCGACTCCGTAACGTCCCCCGTTACGGGAGCCTCGGTCATCCGTCAGTTCACCCCGGCGGCGTGCTGGAGCACCGGCAGGGTCACCGCGCCGGCCAGGACCCGGCCGTCGTCGGTGAGCAGCACGTTGAGCACCTTGGTGCTCACCAGGGTGCCGCCGGCGACCGGCTTGCCGAGCGACTTCACCAGTCCCTGCGGATTCACCGAGCCGTGGCCGCCGTGCTTCCCGTCGCCCTTCGGCGCCTCGACCGGGCCGCTGGGCAGCCGGGTGGAGACGACCGTCGTCCAGCCCTCGCCGATCACGTCCAGGCCCTCGGGCAGCTCGGTGCCCTGGTGCCCCCGGGCCTCGCCCGGCGCGCCCTCGGCCGCGTCCCCGGCCGCGTCCTGCGCCTTCCGCTCCGTCACCTTGGCGCCCTTGGGGGCGGTGAACTCGAAGGTCTTCTCGGCCGGCGCGGCGAACGACACCTGGGTGAAGCGGACGTTCAGCACGGTGCTGCCGTCCACGGACTTCACCGCCACCGACAGCGGCACCCCGTTGTCGGCGGCCACCGCGATCCGGACCTCGGCGAGGGTGGAGCCGGACTGGGTGGGCTTCACGCTCAGCTGGTAGGCGTTCTGCCCGGCCACCTTGGCCGTCCCGGCGACGGTCACCGAGGTGGTGCCGGCGCTCCCGGCCAGGAACTGCCGGGCGGCCTCCTGCGGGGTGGTCGGCAGCTCGGACAGCAACGCACCGGGGTGCTGGTCGGCGTGCTTCTTGGCCAGCTGGCCGGCCGCTCCGATCAGGTGCACCGCGCTGTTGGTCGAGCTGTCCCAGGCCCAGGCCTGGTCGCCGTTGCGGACCAGCGTGTAGCCGGCCATGTTCTCCAGCACGTCCAGCCGCTGGCGGTCCGGGCCGTCCACCGCGACCCGCAGCGTCCCGTCCCCGCCGAGCAGGCCGAGCAGCTTGGACTGCGGGTCCGCGGCGGAGGCCCGGGCGTCGCCGCCGTGGCCGCCGGCCGCCGCGCCGAGGCCGCCGGCCGTGCCCAGCAGCTGGCCGGGCAGACCGAGGTCGGTGCTGATCGAGACCGTCCCGGACAGCGACTGCGCCTCGGAGCCGAGCACCTTGGCGACCAGCTGCTCCGCGCTCACCGACGGCAGGTCGGGCGCGCCGTCGGCGGCCAGCGCCGGGACCAGCCCCACCCCCGCGGCGATCGCGGCGACCACCGCCACCGGCACCCCGGCGCGCATCAGGACGCGCCGTCGGGAGCGGTACGGCACGCCGCCGTCCAGATCGTCCCCCGCCGCCTTCTCGTTGGTCATGGCGTCCTCAACTCCTCCGCGTACACCTGTGATTGGCCTTGCACTCCCATTACAGGCCGCCGCGCCGCCGCCGTCATCGCCCTGTGGGGGCAGATCGGGGTGACCTTCATGGGTACACCGACCCTGAGACGGACTCAGGGTTGGCCCCTCCCCGGGTGCCACCCCTGGCGTAGGGTCGCGCCATGGACGGAACCGCCACGGACTCCAGCACCCCGCCGACCGCGAACGCGATGCGCCGCGCCCTGCGCCGCGCCCGGGACGGCGTCGCCCTCGACGTGACCGAAGCAGCGGTGCTGCTCCAGGCCAGAGGCGAGGACCTGCTGGACCTCTGTGCGAGCGCCGCGCGGGTCCGGGACGCGGGCCTCGAAGCGGCCGGCCGGCCCGGCGTCATCACCTACTCCAAGAGCGTCTTCATCCCGCTCACCCGGCTCTGCCGCGACAAGTGCCACTACTGCACCTTCGCCACCGTCCCCGGCAAGCTGCGCCGGGAGGGCCACGGGATGTACATGTCCCCGGACGAGGTGCTGGAGGTGGCCCGCCGGGGCGCCGAACTCGGCTGCAAGGAAGCCCTGATCACGCTCGGCGACAAGCCCGAGGACCGCTGGCCCGAGGCCCGCGAGTGGCTGGACGCGCACGGCTACGACGACACCATCGCCTACGTGCGCGCCATGTCGATCCGCATCCTGGAGGAGACCGGCCTGCTGCCGCACCTCAACCCCGGGGTGCTGAGCTGGACGGACTTCCAGCGCCTCAAGCCGGTCTCCGCCTCGATGGGCATGATGCTGGAGACCACCGCCACCCGGCTGTGGAGCGAGCCCGGCGGCCCGCACCACGGTTCGCCGGACAAGGAACCGGCCGTCCGGCTGCGGGTGTTGGAGGACGCGGGCCGCAGCTCCGTCCCGTTCACCAGCGGCCTGCTGATCGGCATCGGCGAGACCTACCAGGAGCGCGCCGAGTCGCTGTTCGCGCTGCGCAAGGTGTCCCGCGCCTACCACGGCGTCCAGGAGCTGATCCTGCAGAACTTCCGGGCCAAGCCGGACACCGCGATGCGCGGCATGCCGGACGCCGAACTGGACGAGCTGGTCGCCACGGTGGCGGTGGCCCGGCACCTGATGGGCCCGGCCGCCTGCCTCCAGGCCCCGCCGAACCTGGTGGACGGCGAGTACGAGCGGCTGATCGCGGCCGGCATCGACGACTGGGGCGGGGTCTCCCCGCTCACCCCGGACCACGTCAACCCCGAGCGCCCCTGGCCGCAGATCGAGCGGCTGGCCGAGCGCTCCGCCGCGGCCGGCTTCGCCCTGCGCGAGCGCCTCGCCGTCTACCCCGAGTACGTGCGCCGCGGCGAGCCCTGGCTGGACCCGCGGGTGCTGCCGCACGTCCGCGCCCTGGCCGACCCGGCCACCGGCCTGGCGGACCCGGACGCGGTGGTCCGCGGCCTGCCCTGGCAGGAGCCCGAGGACCTGCCGGAGTCGTACGGGCGCACCGACCTGCACACCGCGATCGACACCGAGGGCCGCACCGGCGACCGCCGGGCCGACTTCGAGGACGTGTACGGCGACTGGGAGGTGCTGCGCGAGCAGGTGCTCGCGAAGGGCGCCCCCGAGCGGCTCGCCGGGGACCTCCGGGAGGCCCTGGCGGTGGCCGCCGACGACCCGGTGCGGCTGACCGACGACCAGGCGCTGGCGCTGTTCCACGCGGACGGCCCGGCCCTGGACGCGCTCTGCCGGATCGCCGACGACGTCCGCCGGGACGCGGTAGGGGACGACGTCACCTACTGCGTCACCCGGAACATCAACTTCACCAACGTCTGCTACACCGGCTGCCGCTTCTGCGCCTTCGCCCAGCGCCGCACCGACGCGGACGCCTACACCCTCTCCCTGGAGCAGGTCGCCGACCGGGCCGCGCAGGCCTGGGAGGTGGGCGCCACCGAGGTCTGCATGCAGGGCGGCATCCACCCGGACCTGCCCGGCGCCGCCTACTTCGACATCGCCCGCGCGGTGAAGGAGCGGGTGCCCGGCATCCACGTGCACGCCTTCTCGCCGATGGAGGTGGTCAACGGGGCGACCAGGACCGGGCTGTCGATCCGGGACTGGCTGCAGCGGGCCAAGGAGTCGGGCCTGGACACCATCCCGGGCACCGCCGCCGAGATCCTGGACGACGAGGTCCGCTGGGTGCTCACCAAGGGCAAGCTGCCGGCCGCCACCTGGGTCGAGGTCGTCACCACCGCGCACGAGCTGGGCATCCGCTCCTCGTCCACGATGATGTACGGGCACGTGGACACCCCGAAGCACTGGCTCGGCCACCTGCGGCTGCTCGCGGAGATCCAGCAACGGACGGGCGGCTTCACCGAGTTCGTCACCCTGCCGTTCATCCACACCAACGCCCCGGTCTACCTGGCCGGCATCGCCCGGCCCGGCCCGACCGCCCGGGACAACCGCGCGGTGGTCGCGATGGCCCGGCTGCTGCTGCACCCGCACATCCCCAACATCCAGACCAGCTGGGTCAAGCTGGGCGCCGAGGGCGCGGCCGAGATGCTCCGCTCGGGCGCCAACGACCTCGGCGGCACGCTGATGGAGGAGACCATCTCGCGGATGGCCGGTTCGGCGTACGGGAGTTACAAGTCGGTGCGCGACCTCCAGGCGATCGCCGACGCGGTGGGCCGCCCGCACCGCCAGCGCACCACCACCTACGGCGAGGTGCCGGCCGAGCGGCAGGCCGCGGCGCTGGCCTCGGACGGGCACCTGCCGGAGCTGCTGGACCGCTGCCGCACGGCCGAGGACCTGCTCCGGGTGCTGTCCGGCGGGTAACTTTTCGAT
>NZ_JBEXJK010000172.1:0-16582 GCF_040609095.1 Kitasatospora sp. NPDC004799 | reverse complement strand
GCCCAGCGCGTGCCGCCCGGCCGCGAGCACCGGCAGCCGGCTGAGCAGCAGCAGGCCGTGGTCGGCGACCTCCGGCCCGAGCGGGTCGGCGCCGAGGGTGTACCCGGCGCGGACCCAGCGGGCCGCCAGCAGCAGGGCGACCAGGGCGGGCTCGACCTCCTGGAGCGCGATCACGTCGGCGTCGGCGGCCTCCAGCGCGGCGAGCAGCAGCGGGCGGCGCCGGGCGGTGGCGATCCGGTCGGCGTCGTAGCGGTCCCACAGGGTGTTCCAGGTGACCACACCGGCCGCAGCGCGCCGGCCGCCCGGCCGCCGGCCAGGACGTTGCCGAGCAGCCCGGCGGCGCCGTAGGCGAGCAGCAGGGCGGTGATCAGGCCGGTGCCGGCGTGGGTGGTTCCGGCCAGGAACGGTGTGACGTAGGTGTAGCTGCCGAAGTGGGCCACCACGATCAGGAAGGTCACCGCGATGCCGGTCCGGGTGCCCCGGCCGGCCAGCAGGCCGCGCAGCACGCCCAGCCCGGTGGCGGTCAGCGGGGGCAGCGGCGGCAGGGACCGCAGCAGGGCGGCCAGGGCGAGCAGGGTCAGCGCGGCCATCGCGAGGAAGGCGGCCCGCCATCCGGCCAGGGAGCCGAGGAACACCCCGGCCGGCACGCCGAGCACCGAGCCGAGCGGGACGGCCGAGAAGATCACCGTGTTGGCCCGGGCCCGCTGATGCTCCGGGACGAGGCGCGGGGCGAGTCCGGACCCGATCGACCAGAACGCCCCGATGACCAGGCCGAGGGCGACCCGGGCGGTGAGCACCGCCCAGTAGGCGGGGGCGAACGCGCTGAGCAGGTCCGCCAGGGTCAGGACCAGCAGCAGCGCGCAGAGCATGGTCCGCCGGTCCGCGCGCCTGGTCGCGACGGTCACCACGGGCGCGGCCACTGCGGCGACGATGCCCGGCAGGGTCATCATCAGCCCGGCCGTGCCGTCGGAGATCCGGAAGGTGGCGCCGATCGGGGTCAGCAGGCCGATCGGCAGGATCTCGGTGGTGACGATGGAGAACACGCCGGTCGTCACGGCGAGCACGGCGAGGGTGCCGCCGGCCCGGGCGGGCGGCGTCGGGGCGGGGGGCTTCGGGTCGGACGGCGTCGGGGTGGGGTGCTTCGGAGCGGTCGGAGCGGTCGGATCGGTCGGAGCGGGGTGGCGGGTGGTGCCGGTCGGCATGCCGGTGGTCCTGTCGGTGGGTGGTGGGTACGTGACCCGAAGTCCACCAAACGGACCGGGGGTTGGGCTGGCGTGAATCCGACGTCAACGCTTCCGGTCCGGCCCGGCCGTCCGGCGCTCCTCCGCGAGGCGGCGCTGCTTGGCGCGGTGCACGACCGCGTCGAGGATGCGCTGCCAGGTCGGCGAGGCCTCGGCGATCCGGGAGAGGATCACCGCCTGGTTCCCCGGCCGGCTGCTGTCCCGCCCGTGGGCGATCTCCCAGGCGTCTAGGTCGTCGATCAGCCGGTCCACCCGCGGATCGTCCGGTTCCCAGT
Organism: Kitasatospora sp. NPDC004799; assembly: GCF_040609095.1. Taxonomy (NCBI): domain Bacteria; kingdom Bacillati; phylum Actinomycetota; class Actinomycetes; order Kitasatosporales; family Streptomycetaceae; genus Kitasatospora; species Kitasatospora sp. NPDC004799. The sequence continues at coordinate 15,066 of NZ_JBEXJK010000172.1, read as the reverse complement.
CGAGCGACTGGTCGCAGAGGAGGAACAGCCGCATCGTCTCGGGGTCGTCGAAGCTGGCGTTCTTGTCCCGGACGCCCTGCCGCATGGCCTCCGGGTCCAGGGTCTGCAGCAGGATCCAGGTGTCGCGCTCGAGCAGGACGGACCGTTCGCTCACCCCGAGCGCGCGCATCCGGTCCAGGATGGCGACCACCTCGGGCGGCAGGGCGAGCCGCTCGCCGCTCGCCAGGTCGGCGATCCGGCGGCGGTGCTCGGCGAGTCGGTCGATCCGGCGGGCCAGCTCGGCGTCGAGTTCGGTGACGGCGGCGGCGAACTCCTCCGGCCGCGCTCGGAGCAGCTCGTCGATCCGGGCCAGCGGCACCCCGGCGTCCGCGAGCGTCCGGATCCGGATGAGGTCCACCGCGGCCTGCGCGCTGTACCGGCGGTAGCCGGAGGCGTCGCGCTCGGGCTCGGGCAGCAGCCCGACCTGGTGGTAGTGGCGGACGGTGCGCACGGTGACGCCGGCGGTCGCCGCGAGTTGACCGATCGTGAGCACTGTTCCGCTCCTGTTCCGTGAGGGGTCCGGGACCGAAGTCTAGGCCGGGTCCTCCTGGCCCGCGCCGTCGCAGCCCGCCTTCTCCACGGCGTCCTCCACGACGTTGCGGATCGCCTGGACGACGGCGTCCACGCGCTCGAAGACGACCTGGCTGTGCCCGGTGTCGGAGAGGATGCGCTGCTCGCCGTCGGAGACCCGGTCCACCATGTCCGCGTACAGCCGGGTCTTGCCGTCGTGCATCGCCTGGAGGAGCTCCGCGCCCATCACCTCCAGCTGGCCGGGATCGACGCCCAGCGGGGTGACCGCGATCAGCGGGACGTCGGGCAGGTCCGCCCCGGCCCGCAGCTCCACGGCCAGGTCGGGCATCGAGGCGCGCTCGGCCATGCCGGCGTGGATCCAGCGCTCGCTCACGTGGTACTCGACCAGCGCGTCCCGGAGGTCCGCCGGGAAGTCCGTGAGGAGCTCCTCGCACATCCGGCGGATGCCCGGGAGCGACTGCCGCAGCTGCTCCTCGGTGGGCGACAGCCGCTGGGTGGCGGCCAGGCTCGCCTCGGGGGGCATGTACGCGTCCCAGTCCCGGTGGAAGGCGTCCAGCCAGACCAGCCCGGCCACGTCCTGCGGGTACAGCTGCGCGAACCGGTGGGCGTAGGCGCCGCCGAGCGAGTGCGCGACCAGGACGTACGGGCCGGGGACGGCCTGGGCGTGCAGCAGTTCGTGCAGTTCGGTGGCGACCTCGGCGGCGGTGCGCGGCAGCGGGGCGTCGTCGCTGAAGCCGGTGCCGGCGCGGTCGTACACCACGGCGGTGGTGAATTGCGCGACGCCCTGCTGGACGCCGAAGTAGTCCAGGCCGATCGCGCTGGCGCCGGGCAGCAGGACGACGGCGGGCCCGCCGCTGCCCTGCCGGTGCAGGTGGAGGCGGCGGCCGTCGACCTCCTGGAAGGTGCCGATCGGGGGGTGGAGCGGGGTGGAGGTGGTGCTCTCGTTCGTCATGCGGCAAGCGTCCAACCCTGACGCAGCGGCAGGGTCAAGCGGGCGGCCCGAGGCTTCTCGGACTCCCGGCCGGGGCGCGGTTTCGGGGTCTTTCGGGCAGCCCGGAGGCCCGGTCGGCGTCGGCCGGCCGGGTTTGACGGCTGCTCGGGCTTCCACCACCCTTCCACTAATCGAATAGTGAAAGGGTACTTTGCCGATGCCCGCTTCCGTCTCCCCGCCCGCGCGGTCCGGGAGGGTCGCGCGACCCGCGCCCTCCGCCGACCCCGCGCCCTCCGCCGACCCCGCACTCTCCGCCGACCCCGCACCCTCCGTCAGCCCCGCACCCGCCGCCGTGCTCGCACTGGCCGCCGACCCCGCACCCGCCGCCGTGCTCGCACTGGTCGTCCGGAGAGCGAAGCCCTTCGCCCGCCGCCCCGCCGTGCTCGCCTGGGGCCTGGCGGCGGGGTTCGCCGCGCTCTACGCCTGCGTCGGCGTCAACCGCCACCGGCGCGGCCTCACCAAGGCCTACGACCTGGGGATCTTCGAGCAGGCCGTCCGGGCGTACGCCCACGGGCAGGCGCCGGTCGTGCCGCTCAAGGGGCCCGGCTACCACCTGCTCGGCGACCACTTCCACCCGCTGATCGCCGTCCTCGCCCCCGCCTACCGGGCCTTCCCGAGCCCGCTCACCCTCGTCGTCGCCCAGGCGCTGCTGATGGCACTGGCCGTCGTCCCGCTGACCCGCTGGGCCCACGAGGTGGCCGGGCCGCGGGTGGCGCTGCTCGTCGGCTGCGCCACCGGCGCCTCCTGGGGGATCGTCCGGGCGGCGGCCGACGACTTCCACGAGATCGCCTTCGCCGTCCCGCTGCTCGCCTTCGCGGCCACCGCACTCGGCCGGCGCCGGCCGCTCGCCGCCGCGCTCTGGTCGCTGCCGCTGCTGCTGGTCAAGGAGGACCTGGGGCTGACGGTGGCCGCCGTCGGCGCCCTGATCGCCTGGCAGGCCCGGCGGGAGCGGCGGCGCAGCCCGCTGCCCGGGCTCGCCCTCGCCGCCGTCGGCCTCGCCGCGACCGCGCTCACCGTGCTCGTCGTGCTGCCGGCGTTCAACCCGAGCGGGGGCTTCGACTACTGGCAGCAGCTGGACGGCGGCGGGCGGCCCTCGCCCTGGTCGCTGCCGCTGCGGCTCGCGTGGCCGCCGGTCAAGTGGCTGCTGCTGTTCCTGCTGGCCGCCACCGCCGGGTTCCTCGGCCTGCGCTCCCCGCTCGTGCTGCTCTGCGTGCCCACCCTCGCCTGGCGGTTGGCCTCCGCCAACCCGCACTACTGGGGCGTCAGTTACCACTACAGCGCGGTGCTGATGCCGATCGTGCTCGCGGCCCTGGTCGACGTCCTCCGCCGGGTGGACGCGCGGCGGGCCGGGCGCGCGCTCGCCGTCAGCGCCCTGGTGACCGCCGTGACGCTGCCGCTCTACCCGCTGCACGAGGTGGTGATGCCCGAGGCCTGGCGCACCCCGCCCCGGCTCACCGAGACCCGGGCGCTGCTCCACCGGATACCCGACGGCGCCACCGTGGCCGCCTCCAACCGGCTGGCGGCCCAGCTGACCGGCCGGGCGGAGGTCACCCTGGTGTGCCGGGCGCCGGTGGGGCCCGGCCCGCAGTGGGTGGCCGTCGACCTGCGCGACCCGAGCGTGCAGGCCCCGTGCGCCACCGCCGACACCGCCCGGATGCTGGCCGGCTACCGGGAGCGCGGCTACCGGGGACTGGTCGAGCAGGACGGCCTGCTCCTGCTGCAGCGCCCCTGACGTTCGGCACGGGACCCCCGGGTCCGGCTTGACCCACGCGCCGCCGTGGGCCACCATTCCACTATTGAACTAGTGAAAGGCCGAAGCGCGGGTGATCGAGTACCGCATCGAGCGGCGCAGCGGCGTCTCCACGTACCAGCAGATCGTGCAGCAGACCAAGCAGGCCCTGCGGCTCGGGCTGCTGCAGCCCGGGGACAAGCTGCCGACCGCCCGTGAAGTGGTCGAACTGACCGCGATCAACCCCAACACCGTGCTGAAGGCCTATCGCGAACTCGAACGCGAAGGGCTGGTCGAGCCCCGCCCGGGGCTCGGCACCTTCGTCCGGCGCTCGCTCGCCCGGCCGGAGGCGGCGGCGGACGGGCCGCTGCGCGCGGACCTGGTCGGGTGGGTGGACCGGGCCCGGGGGGCCGGGCTGGAGCGCGAGGACATCGCCGCGCTGATGGCGTCCGTCCTGGAGCAGCGCTTCGACACCGGGGTCTCCGGCTCCGACGGCTGAGTCCTCGACACCGGGGTCGCGGGCCCCGCCAACGGGCCCGAGTCCTCGACGGCGGGGGCCTGAGGCCTCGGCACCGGGGCCGCGTACCTCGACACCGGGGACCGAGACTCCCCGGCAACACCGAACCGAGAACAGTGGGGGGACCGGGTGGACGACCCGACGACCACGGCGCCCGCGTCGGCGCCGCTGCCGGAGGCCGGGCAGGCGCCGGCCCTGGAGGCCGAAGGCCTCGGCAGGAACTACCGGAGCGGCTGGGCCCTGCGCGGCTGCGACGTCACCGTCCCGGCCGGGCGGATCTGCGGCGTGGTGGGCCCCAACGGCGCGGGCAAGAGCACTCTGCTCTCCCTCGCCGCAGGCCAACTCAAGGCCACCGAGGGGCAGTTGCGGATCCTCGGCGTCCCGGCCGGGGCGCCCGAGCTGCGCGCCCGGGTCGCCTACGTGCCGCAGGACAAGCCGCTCTACCCGGGCCTCACCGTCGCCGAGACGCTGCGGATGGGCCGTGAGCTCAACCCGGTGTGGGACGAGGCGCTGGCCCGGCAGATCGCCGACCAGGGCGAGTTGAGCCCCAGGGCGCGGATCGGCTCGCTCTCCGGCGGCCAGCGCACCCGGGTCTGCCTCGCGCTCGCCCTCGGCAAGCTCCCCGACCTGCTGCTGCTCGACGAACCGATGTCCGACCTCGACCCGCTCGCCCGGCACCAGCTGATGGGCACCCTGATGTCGGTCGCCGCCGAGCGCGGCACCAGCATCGTGCTGTCCTCGCACATCCTCCCCGAACTGGACGGCGTCATCGACCACTTGCTGCTCGTCCAGCGCGGACGCGTCCGGCTGGCCGGAGACCTGGAGGAGATCCTCGACGGGCACCGGCTGCTCACCGGGCCGGCCGCCCAGGGCGCCCCGCCGACCGCCGGGTCGGTGATCGAGCGGCGGGTCAGCGGCCGCCGGGCGATCGCCCTGGTCCGCACCGGCGAGCCGGTGGACGGGGAGTGGGAGAGCGAGCGGCCGAGCCTGGAGGAGCTGCTGCTCGGCTATCTCCGCGCACCCGCCGACCCGCGTGACCCGCGTGACCCGCACGACCCGAACGACTCGCACGAGGTGGCCGCATGAGCACGACCGTCCTGCCCGACCGCGCCACCGCTCCGACCGCCGCCGCCACCCCCGGCCTGCGCGGGCTGCTCTGGCTGACACTCCGTCAGAACAGAGTCGTCCTCCTGGTCCTGGGGGCACTGCTGCTCGTGGCGGTGGCCGACCTCCTCTGGATCCACGTCCTCTGCCGCCGCATCGTGGACGAGCTGCAGCGGACCGGCTGCGACAGCCCCGAAGCCCGGTCCGACGCCGGCTGCTGGACCGTCTACGAACCGATCCACTCCCCGACCTTCTGGTTCGTCCAGGTCCTCCAGCCCGCCGTCACCGCCGTCCCGCTGCTGATCGGCGTGTTCGTCGGCGCCCCGCTGCTGGCCCAGGAGTACGAACGCGGCACCATCCGCCTGATCCGGGCCCAGTCCGTCAGCCCGATCCGCTGGCTGGCCGTCCGCCTCGCCGTCCCCGGCCTCGCCGTCCTCGCCGCCAGCGGGGTGCTCGCCGTGCTGATGACCTGGGTGTGGTGGACGGACATCGTGCACGGCCCGTACGCCTTCGACCCGCCGTTCCAGTTCTTCACCTACCCGGCCCTGGGCCTCGCCCCGATCGCCTGGTCCCTGTTCGCCCTGGGCCTCGGCGTCCTGGTCGGCCAACTCGTCCGCCGCCTCGTGCCCGCGATGTTCCTCACCGGCGCCCTCGTCGCCGCCGCCCACGGCCTCGTCCGCTGGGCCCGCCCGTACCTCTACCCGATCGTGGACCAGGTCGCCGCCGTGGGCACCCCCCAGCCCACCAACGCCTGGCTCCTCGGCCGCGGCATCGTCCTGCCCGACGGCACCCGCGCCAGCACGGACACCTGCCTCTTCTCCTTCCACACCGTTCCCAGCTGCGAGGCCGCCACCGCCTCCTGGGCCCGCTTCCACCCAGCCGACCACCTCCTCCCCATCCAACTGGTGGAGGCCGGCATCCTGCTCACCCTCACGGCCCTCCTGCTGCTCGCCGCCTTCCGCCGCATCCGCGCCTGACGGCGGCAGTCGCGGCGATGAGCCGTCGGCGCCGAGCCGCTGCCGCCGTCCGGGCGGCAGCGGCTCGATCCGGTTCCGTCCGGCGCCCGGTCTCGGAGGCATCCCCCGACCGACGGCGGGGGTCAGCCGTCCGTGCGGGCGCGGAGGTAGGTGAGGACGGCGCGGACGCGGCGGTGGCCGGTGTCGGGGGTGGGCATGCCGAGCTTGCCGAAGATGCTGCCGATGTGCTTGTTCACCGAGCTCTCGGCGAGGAAGAGGAGCCGGGCGATGGTCGGGTTGTTGTGGCCCTCGGCCATCAGGGCGAGCACCTCGCGCTCGCGCGGGGTGAGGGCGGCCAGCGGGTCGGGGCCGCTCCGGTGGGCCATCAGCTGGGAGATGACCTCCGGGTCCATCGCAGTGCCGCCCTCGGCGACGCGTCGCAGGGCCTGGAGGAACTCCTCGGCGTGGCCGACCCGGTCCTTGAGCAGGTAGCCGACGCCGGCGGCGCTCTGGGCCAGCAGCTCGGCGGCGTAGGTGCGTTCGACGTACTGGGAGAGGATCAGGACGGGCAGCGCGGGCAGTCGGCGGCGGGCCTCGACGGCGGCGCGCAGGCCCTCGTCGCGGAAGTCCGGCGGCAGCCGGACGTCGACCACGGCGACGTCGGGCCGGTGGTCCAGCAGGGCGGGCAGCAGGTCGTCGCCGTGCTCGACAGTCGCGCAGACCTCGTGCCCCTCGCTGTGCAGCAGCAGGACCAGGCCCTCGCGGAGCAGGGCGTTGTCCTCGGCGATCAGGATCCGCACGGGATCTCCACCTCCAGGATGGTCGGGCCCCCGGGCGGGCTGGACAGGCGGGTGGTGCCGTCGAACGCGGCGACCCGGCGGCGCAGGCCGGGCAGCCCGCTCCCGGCGCCCTCGACGGCGCCGCCCCGGCCGTCGTCCTCGACCCGGACGGCGACGGCGGCGGCGGTGATCCGCAGCCGGACCAGGGCGGTGCGGGCGCCGCTGTGCCGGGCGACGTTGGCGAGCGCCTCGGAGACCACGAAGTAGGCCGCGGCCTCGGCGGCGGCCGGTGCCCGCGGCGGCTCGGCGGACGGCCGGGTGGCTGCCTCGGGTGCGTCCAGCGAAACCCGGGTGGGCACGGCGCAGCGGTCGGCGAGCGACCGTACGGCCTCGGCGAGGCCGCGGTCGGCGAGCAGCGGCGGGTGGATGCCGCGCACCAGGGCGCGCAGCGACTCCAGGGCCTGCTCGGCGACGCGTTGGGTGGAGTCCACCAACTCGGCCGCCTGCTCGGGGCGTTGGTCGAGCGCGCGGCGGATCATGCCGAGCCGGAGCGAGACGGCCACCAGGTTGGCCTGGGCGCCGTCGTGCAAGTCCCGCTCGATCCGGCGCAGTTCGGCGGCATGGGCGTCCAGCGCCTCGGACCGGCTGGTGGTCAGCTCCTGGACGCGCCGGGCGAGCGAGGCGCGGGGCCGGGCGACCAGCAGTCGGCGGGAGACCCGGGCGTGCAGGTCGGCGGCGGGCGCCAGCACGGCCAGGGCGACCGCGACGTAGCCGACCCCACCGGCCGCCGCCGCGAGGGCCACTGGCCACGAGTCGACGGTCAGCAGGATGATCCGTCCGCGCTCCTCGTCCGGCAGCAGTCGCCACCACACCGGCGCCGTCAGCCAGTTGAGGGCGTGGCTGCACAGGGTGAGGGCGGCTGCGCACAGCAGGGTTCCGGCGGTGCCGTGGGCGAGCAGCCACACCAGGTCCCGGCGGACGGCCGGATCGCGCACGGACACCCGCTCGCCGTACGGGGTGCGCGGCCGGTCGCCGCCCAGCCGCCGGCCGACCAGCCGCCGGTGGAACTCGGCGCCGCGGCGCAGCAGTCGCAGGGCCGGCCGGAGCAGCGGCAGGCCGACGCCGACCGGGCAGAGGGCGAGCACCACGAGCAGCAGGCCGAGCCCGACCAGTGCGGCCATCCCGGTGCCGAGGCAGCGCAGGAGGTAGCCGGCGGCGGCGGGGGAACGGCGCACCGCGGCGCGGGCGGTGGAGCGCGGGCGCGAGCGGGGCGTGGCGCCGGCGACGGCGGAGCGGACGGTCGACCGGACCGTGGACGCGGCAATCCTGGACGTCCGCACGACTGTTCAGCGCCCCCGAGCGTCCGAGCCGACTTACCGATCCGACTTACCGATCCGACTTTTCGGTCACCCTAGCACCGGCGCCGGAACCGGCCCGCGGCCTGCGGGCCTTCCCCCGGCGGCGGGGGCGGCTCCACAATGGGCCGGTCGATCGCGGAAGTGGGGGGACCGGGGTGGAGTGGCTGCTGGGGATCGGTGGGGCCCTGCTGCTCGGAGTGCTGACCAACATGGTGTACGACTTCGCCAAGTACGGCAGTTCGCGGCTCGGATCCCGGCTGCCGGTGCCGCGCGTCCGGCGGGCGAGCCTGACGGCCGCGGCCCGGGCGCACGACGTGCGGGCGGACGGGCTGGCGCCGCTGATCACCTGGTCGGCGACCCGGCCGCTGACGCCGAACACGCTGGTGACGGCGCACCACGGACGGGTGGAACGCCCGCACGTGCTGGACGCGGTCGGCTGGGCCGACGAGGTGGCGCGCCAGCGGGCGGCCGGTGCGGCGGGCCGGACGGCGTACATCTCGCGGCTGACGGTCGATCACGGCGAGCACGGCGGCGCGCGGGTCTGCGAGGTGGACATCGCCGAGAGCGACTACGCGGAGTGCATGGCCACCACCCGGCTGGGCCGGGAGGACCCGGAGGTGGCCCGGCTGCTGCGCGCGGCGCTGGACGAGGGGCTGACGAGCTTCGTGGCCGTCGCGCCGCCCACGATGGTCAGCGCCTGCGTCGCGGTGCGGGACCGGCTGGGCCGGCTGCTGCTGCTCCGCCGCTCGCTGGCGGTCAACACCTTCCCGGCGCAGTGGACGGTCGGGATCAACGAGACGATGAAGTACCGCGACGAGCCGGGCGCCGCCGAGGACTTCTACGGTCTGGTCCGGCGGGCGCTGGAGGAGGAGTTGGGGCTGCTGCCGGAGGACGTCGGGCCGACGGTGATCACCTGGCTGGGCTGGAGCGAACCGGCCTCCTGCTACAACCTGGTGGCCACCGTCCGGTCCCGGCTCGACGCGGCCGAGATCGACCGCCGCCGGGAGGCCTGCCACAGCACCTTCGAGCACGACATGGCCGTCTGGGTGCCGTTCACCCGCCGGACGGTCTCCGAACTGGTCGAGGGCGGCACCTGCCCGGACGGCTCGCGCCGCTGGTCGTACCTCGCGCCGCTGGTGGCCTGGGAGGCCTGGCGGGCGGCGCAGCAGGAACGGGCGTAGACGGAAACGGGCGTAGACGGGAACGGGCGTAGACGGGAACGGGCGCAGGCGGGAACGGGCGCAGGCGGGAACGGGCGCAGGCCGCGCCGCGCTCACCGGGCGGGGCGTTCAGCGACCCCCGTGGTCCGGAACCGCTGCCGGTAGTCGGTCGGGGTGGTGCCGAGGCGGCGGCGGAAGGCACGCACCAGGGTGTCGGTGGTGCCGAACCCGCAGGCGGTGGCGATGCGTTCGAGCGTCGCGTCGGTGGACTCCAGCTGGTGGCGGGCGAGTTCCACCCGGGCCGACTCGACGTAGGCGCTCGGGGTGGTGCCCAGCTCGGTCTTGAAGATCCGGGTCAACTGCCGCTCGCTGACGTGGGCGTGGGCCGCGAGGTCCGGGACGGTGAGCCGGCCGGCGAGGTTGCGCAGGATGTGGTGGCGCAGCTCCTCGATCCGCCGGGTGGTCGACACGGGCTCCAGCGGGACGCTGAACTGGCTCTGGCCGCTGGGGCGTTTGAGGTACATGACGAGCTGGCGGGCGACCCGCAGCGCCAGCTCCTCGCCGAAGTCCTCGGCGACCAGGGCGAGCGACAGGTCCAGGCAGGCGCTGATGCCCGCGCCCGTCCAGACCTCGCTCTCGCGGATGAAGATCGGGTCCGCGTCGACCTCGATCTCCGGGTGCTCGTCGGCGAGTTGGCCGGCCGTGGACCAGTGGGTGGTGGCGCGCCGCCCGTCCAGCAGTCCGGCGGCGGCGAGCAGGTGGGCGCCGACGCAGACGCTGGCCACCCGGCGCGAGCGGGCGGCCAGGGTGCGGACCCGGTCGACGACCGCGGGGTCGGCCAGCGCGCGGACCCGGCGGCGGTCGTCCACCTCGACCGAGCCGGGCACCAGCAGGGTGTCGATCCGGCTCCGGGCGGCCTCGTCGAAGGTGAGGTCCGGCAGGACGCGCACGCCCGCCGCGGTGGTGACCGGCTCCGTCGTCTCGGCGGCGAGCACCACCCGGTAGCCGGTGGCGTCGTCGGTCTCCCGGCGGACCAGGGAGAACACCTCGGGCGGGCCGGTCACGTCGAGCAGGTCGACGCCCTCGAACAGCACGATGACGATCAGCCGCTGCACGGCCTGCGCGGTCACGGGTCCGGCCCCTCCCTCGATGTCGGAATCTGCATGTTAGGCGACATTGCCGCCATCCGAACGCCGCCCGTAGCGTTCAGAGCGCCGGCCGCACCAGGTGCGACCCGCGAGTTCCCCGACCCCCGACCGTGAAGGCGGTACCCCGTGCCCACGACCACCCTGCGCACCCTCAACGGCCTCGACGAGCAGCCGGCCGTGCTCGGTGACGCGACCCTGATCATGATCGACTACCAGAACACCTACGTGCGCGGCGTGATGGAGCTGGCGGGCTGGCAGGAGGCACTGGACGCCGGCGCCGACCTGCTCGCCCGGGCCCGGGCGGCCGGCGCCACGGTGATCCACGTGGTCAACGACGGCGGCGAGGGCACCCCGTACGACATCCGGGCCGAGATCGGGCGGATCCACCCGAGCGTGGCGCCGGCCGAGGGCGAGCGGGTGGTGGTCAAGCGGGCCCCGGACGCCTTCGTCGGCACCGACCTGGGCGAACTGGTCGACGCGGCCGGCCACCAGGACCTCGTCCTCGCCGGGTTCATGACCCACATGTGCGTCGCCTTCACCGCGGCCGGCGCCTTCCTGCGCGGCAACCGCCCGACGGTGGTGGCCGCGGCCTGTGCCACCCGGCCGCTGACGTCGGCGGGCACCGAGCTGACGGCCGCCCAGGTGCACCGCGCCGCGCTGGCCACGATCGGCGACCTGTACGGCGTGGTGGTGGAGTCCCCGGCCGACCTCGGCTGAGTTTCTGTCGGCCACGGCGGGGCCCGGGGCGGGAGTTCGACGGTCCGGCGGGGCGGTCCGGGCCCGTCGGCGGCCGCCGCCCGGATCGCCACCTCTCCGCCGCCGACTCGTTGACCAGGGGGCGGGGGCGACGGCGGCCCGGCGTGCGGGGTGTCGACGGAGGCGCGGGGCGGGGAGGGGAGCGGCCATGGCGGGGGACGGCGCGGCGGAGCTGGCGGAGTCGTACCGGCTCTGCGAGCAGGAGGTGGCCGCCCACCTGGCCCCGCTGCGGGCGATCGGCGACACGCTGCCGCTGGAGGTGCGGCCGCACGTCCACGCCGTCAACGCCTTCGCCTCCCGGTCCGACCGGATCGCCGACACGGACGCCGGCGACGCGGACGGCAACGACGCGGACGACAACGACGCCGACGCGGGCGATGCGCACGCAGGCGACGCCGACCCCGCCGAGCGGCAGCGCCGGTTCGCCCGCTGGCGGGCCGACACCCTGGCCGAGCTGGCGGCCGGCCGCAGCGGGCACCCGCTGCGCCGGGCGTTTGTGGACACCGTGCGCCGCTGGGAGCTGGACCCGGCGCTGGTCGAGGAGTTCCTGGACGCCACCCTGGCCGACGCCGCCCGCCCGCCCGCCTTCGAGACCCGGGCGGACCAGCGCCGCCACCTGCGGGGCGTCGCGGGGACGATCACCGAGCTGTGGGCCCCGCTGCTGGGGGCACGCGGTCGGCGAGCGGCGGGCGCGCTGTCCGCGCTGGGGGAGGCCTGCCAACTGGCCGACATCCTGGAGGACCTCCCGCTCGACCTCGCGGCCGGCCGCTGCTACCTGCCGCAGGAGGAGCTGCGCCGGCTCGGCCTGACCACCGCCGACCTGAGCCGGAAGGACCACCGGCACCACCACCGGGCCGACCGGGCCGACCGGGCCGCCCTGGACGAGCTGGTCGAGCGCCAACAGGCGCAGCTGCACCGGCTGTTGGAGCAGGCCCTGCCCGCCACCTGGCTCGCCGCCCCCGGTTGCCGCCCGTTCCTGCACACCCTGCTGCTCGGCGCCCAGCTCCAGGACGACGAAGTGACGCTGGTGCGCTCGCGCGTCCTGGCCGAGGGCCTCACACCGCTGAGCCCCGACGGCATGACGCTCCGCCCACGCGCCCGGTCCGAGCCGCCGGAGGGCGCGCCCGCCCACGTCGCCGTGATCATGGACGGCAACCGCCGGTGGGCCGAGGCCCGGCGACTGCCCGCCGAGCACGGCCACCGGGCCGGGCAGCGGGCCGCGCTGCGCCTGGTCAACGCGGCGCTGCGGCTGGGCGTCCGGCACCTGAGCCTGTACGCGTTCTCCACCGAGAACTGGGGCCGCCCGCCGGAGGAGCTGACCGCGCTGTTCGACGCGCTGGCCGACGGCCTCACCCGCGGTGCGGAGGGGCTGCACGCGCTCGGTGTACGGATCCGCTGGTGCGGCCGGCGGGACCGGGTGGACGAGTCGCTGGCCTCCTCGATCGCGCTGGTGGAGAGCCTGACGTCGAACAACGGCACGCTGACCCTGACGGTCTGCGTGGACTACGGCGGACGGGAGGAACTGGCCGCCGCGGCGCGGAGCCTGGCGGCGGAGGCGGTGGCCGGCGGGATCCGTCCGGAGGCGATCGGCCCGGCCGACCTCGCCCGGCACCTGTACCTCCCGGACCTCCCGGACGTCGACCTGCTGATCCGCACCTCGGGGGAGCAGCGGATCAGCAACTTCCTGCCCTGGCACCTCGCCTACGCCGAGCTGCTGTTCGACCCGACGCCGTGGCCCGACTACGACCTGGCCCGGCTGCGCGAGGCGGTCCGGGCCTACGCGGCCCGCGAGCGCCGCTTCGGCGGCGGGGTGCCCGCCCAGACCCGGAAGCCGCAGCAGCCGCAGCAGTCCCGGCAACCGCAGCAGCCCCGCCAGGCCGGGCGGTCCCAGCCGGTCCAGCACCCCCAGCAGTCCCGGCGGCCTACCCCTGCGCCGCCGGGGGAGGGGTGTACGTCCCCTCCGCCGTGACGTACGCCAGCACGGTGTCCACGGTGACCGGGTGCGCGCCGTAGTTCGCGGTGTAGGCGTCCACCGCCTCCTGGGTGGGGCGCAGCGGCACCCCGCTGAGCCGGACCTTCATCGGCTGCCCGGCCGGCACCGGCTGGGCCGTCAGCTTCCCCTCCGCCAGGCCGCAGTGGAAGGCCGAGCGGTGCCCCATCTCGGCCCCGCCGACCTCGCACCGGCCGGAGGCCAGGCCGTCCCGGATCGCGCCGGCCAGGTTCACCACCCGGTAGTCGCCCTGGGAGGTGCGGACGCAGACCCCGCCCTCCAGCGTCCCGTCGCCGTGGGCCTTCGGCAGGTTCGCGAGGGACGGGTCCCCCTGGGCCGAGCGGATCGGCAGGCGGACCGCCGGGCCCCACTCGTCCGGCACCAGGCGCGCCGGGGCCACGACGTCCACCGTCGCGTGGAAGCGGTCCAGCTGGGCCTGGGCCGCCGGTGTCCAGTGCACCTCCACCCAGCCGTCGGAGAGCGTGCCCAGCCGTCCGGAGCGGTCGCCGTCGTCGTCGACGGCACCGGCCGCCGACCCGGTGAGCCACCCCAGCAGCGGGGTGGCCAGCGCCGCGCCCAGCAGCGTCCGTCGCGTCGTGCTCATCGTCCCGTTCCGTCCTTCCCGGGCCGCCACCGTACGGCCTTGGGACGGATCATCCGTCTCCCGGCGGCTCGCGGGGCCGGCCCGGAGGACGAAACCACTCGTGCGGGGGGAGCAGGGAGCGGTTCCGGGTGGTTCGTCCGGAGAACGACGCCCCCCAGGAGTCCGCGCGCCCGCTCGCCGTGCGGAACGCGCCCCTCCGGGCCCGAGGCGGTCCGCGGACGGCTCCCCAACCCCGAGTTGAACGCGTTCAAAGTCGTGCGCCATGATGAGGACGCGCGAGAACACCCCACCGCGGCCTGCGGCGCAGGGCGGTCCCGTGCTGCCCCGTCACGCTCCGAACCCCCGCACCAGACACGGAGTCGACCGTGCGACACCTGCTGCAACGCCACCCCTTCGCGATGCGCACCCACTTCGCGCACTCGCTCGTCCTCACCTACGCCCTGCCGCCCCGGCTGCTCACCCCGCTGGTGCCGCCCGGCCTCGCCCTGGACACCTACACCGACCCCGACGGCACCGAGCATGGCTTCGTCGCCGCCGCCGTCGTGGACACCCGGGCGCTGCGGCCGGCCGCGCTGCCCGCCCGCCTCGGCCGGGACTTCATCCTGACCGGCTACCGGGTCTTCACCCGCTTCCCGACCCCCGGCGGCCGCACCATGCGCGGCCTGCGCATCCTGCGCTCCGACACCGACAGCCGGATGATGGCGCTCGGCGGCAACGCCTTCTCCCGCTACCACTACCGGCACGCCCGGATCGGCACCCGGGTGGTCGGCGACACCCTGGAGTTCAAAGTGGTCAGCGGCGACGGCCGCGCCGACCTGCACGTGCGCGCCGACCTCGGCGGCGCCCCCGCCGCCCTCCCGGCGGGCAGCCCGTTCGCGGACGCCCGGGCCGCGCGCCGCTTCGCCGGCCCGCTGCCCTACACCTTCGAGTACGAGCCGCAGACCCGCTCGATGATCGTGGTCAAGGCCACCCGCGCCCACTGGGACCCGGTCCCGGTGGCCGTCGAGGTGCCCCGGCTCACCTTCTTCGACCACGGCCCGCTGGCCGGCAGCCGGCCGGTGCTCGCCAACGCCTTCCACGTCGCCGGCCTCGACTACGGCTGGCACGCCGGGGAGCGCCGCGACCTCACCGGAGCCGTCCGAGGAGCCGTCCGATGACCACCCCCGCCCCGACCGGCCCCCGCCCGGTCGCCGTTCGCCCGCACGGCGACCGCCCGTCCGCAGCCCGCCCGACCGCCCGCTGCGCGGCCGTCCTCTGCCCGTCCACGGCCCGGTCCGCCGGCCCCCGCCCGTCCGGCGTGCGCGAGGTCGTCCGCTGGCCCGCCCGCCGTACCGGGACGCGGTGGTCAACCCGGTGCGCACCCTGCTGCCGGACGGCTCGTACGCCGACCTGCCGCCGTACACC
>NZ_JBEXJK010000171.1:0-16601 GCF_040609095.1 Kitasatospora sp. NPDC004799 | reverse complement strand
GCCGGGGGGGGGGTTGACCTACCCGTGTCCCCGGCCCCTCGGCCCCGTGCGGCCCCGTGCGGCCGTACGGTCCCGTGCGCGCTACTCGGACTCGCCCGAGGCCGAGGCGGTGGCGGAGGCGGTGGCCAGCCCGGCCGACCACTTCTCCTCGACGTTGCCGAACTTCCAGTAGGCGATCGCCGCGGCCCAGGTGAGCACGAACAGCCCGACGATCGCGTAGCCGACGAAGTTGAGGTCCAGCCCGCCGATCCAGGCCACCGGGCCGCTCTCGACCTCCAGCTTCTCGCCGAGCAGGCCGATCAGCTCGATCGAGCCGATCACCAGCGCCACCAGCACCGACAGCCCGGTGACGGTCAGGTTGTAGTAGATCTTGCGGACCGGCTTGGAGAAGGCCCACTCGTACGCGAAGTTCATGAACGAACCGTCGATGGTGTCCAGCAGGCTCATCCCGGCCGCGAACAGGATCGGCAGGGTGAGCAGCGCGTACCACGGCAGCGAGAAGGCCGCCGCGCCGCCCGCCAGCACCAGCAGGGACACCTCGGTGGCGGTGTCGAAGCCCAGCCCGAACAGCAGGCCCACCGGGTACATGTGCCAGGGCTTGGTGACGGCCCGGGTGACCCGGCCGAGGATGCGGTTCATCAGCCCGCGCCGCTCCAGCTGGCGCTCCAGCTCCGCCTCGTCGTAGTCGCCCTGGCGCATCCGGCGGAAGACCTTGAGGATGCCGTTGAAGGCGCCCAGGTTGATCAGGCCGAGCAGCAGCAGGAAGGTGCCGGAGACGGTCACGCCGATCAGGCCGGTCAGCTCGTGCAGTGCCGAGTCGTCGGACTCCACCTGGCCGGCCAGCGAGCGGACGCCGAGGGCCAGCAGGGCGCAGAGGCCGAAGACGATCGACGAGTGGCCGAGCGAGAACCAGAAGCCGACCGACAGCGGCCGCTTGCCCTGGCCCATCAGCTTGCGGGTGGTGTTGTCGATGGCGGCGATGTGGTCCGCGTCGAAGGCGTGCCGCATGCCGAGGGTGTAGGCGGTCAGGCCCATGCCCGCGCCGAACACCTGGCCGCCGACGTCGTAGTGCTCGGGCTCGACCAGCGCGAGCAGGGTGAACCAGCCGATGACGTGCAGCGCGAGGACGAAGCCGCCCATTCCGGCCAGGCGGATCCACTCCTCACGGGTGAGCCGGTCGCGCCAGCGGGGGGCGGTCATCGTCGTGTCCTTTCGGTCGGGCGGTCGGAGCTGGGCCATCTTTCCGCCTGGACGCGCGCAGGTGCAAGTCATGCGCAATTACGGATTCGTCTCCCCCCGCCGCCGCCCCCTCCCCGAGATCGTCACGACCCGTACAAGGCTTCGTAACCTCCCAGGGCTTTCACCAGGCGCTCTACGCGCGGATACTCCCGTTCTACGCGCGAAAACCCGAGCGCCGACCCCTCAACTCCCCACGGAGGAACGGCCCATGACGATCCGTATCCGAACCGCCGCGGCCCTGGCCGGTGCGGCGCTGCTCGCGGCCGGCCTCACCGCCCCGGCCACCGCCGCCGCCACCCCCACCGCTCACGCCGCTCCCGCCGGGGCCGCCGCGGCCGGCGCCACGCCGCACCGGGTGCTGTTCGACAACAGCAAGGCCGAGACCGCGGGCAACGCCGACTGGATCATCAGCACCAGCCAGCCCGACCCGCTGGCCCAGAACGCCGCCCCCACCACCGAGAAGAGCTGGACCGGCGCCCTGTCCGCCTGGGGCGTCGCCCTCCAGCGGACCGGCCAGTACAGCCTGAAGACCCTCCCGGCCGGCTCCACCATCAGCTACGGCACCGGCGCCGCGCTCGACCTGGCCAACTTCGACACCTTCGTGATCCCGGAGCCCAACACCCGGTTCAGCGCGAGCGAGAAGACCGCGCTGATGAACTTCGTGAAGAACGGCGGCGGGCTCTTCCTGATCTCCGACCACCTCAACAGCGACCGCAACAACGACGGCTGGGACTCCCCGAAGATCATCAACGACCTGCTGACCAACAACGGGGTGAACAACAACGACCCCTTCGGCTTCTCGGTCGACCTGCTCAACATCAGCACCGACAACCCGCGCGCCGTCGACGCCCCGACCGACCCGGTGCTGCACGGCTCCTTCGGCACCGTCACCGGCTCGATCCTGCGCAGCGGCACCACCTTCACCCTCAAGCCGGCCGACAACCCGACGGTCAAGGGCCTGGTCTACCGGACCGGCTACAGCGGGAACACCGGCGCGTTCTTCGTCACCAGCACCTTCGGCTCCGGCCGGGTCGCGGTCTGGGGCGACAGCTCCCCGGCCGACGACGGCACCGGCCAGTCCGGCAACACCCTCTTCAACGGCTGGAACGACCCGGCGGGCACCAACGCCGCCCTCGCCCTCAACGCCACCGCCTGGCTGAGCAAGGCCTGACCGGCCGCGGGGCCCCCCCCCCCCCCCCGGGGGGGCCCCCCCCGCCCCCCCGCCCGACCCCCCGCAAAGACCCCACCGCCACCGCCTGGCTGACCATGGCCTGACCGGCCGCGCGCCCCTCCCCGCGGGGTGGGGCGCGCCCGCCGGACCCACCGTCCCTCGCCAGGAAAAGGCCCGCTCCCTCCCCTACTGTCGGATTACCGACGCCCGGGACCGATGGGAGCGGCCAATGCCGTCCTACCCCTTCCGCACCACCCGCGAGGACCTGCGCATCCCGCTGCCCGACGGCACGCGGCTGGCCGCCCGGCTGTGGCGGCCGGTCGGCGACGAGCCCGGCCCGGCGCTGCTGGAGTACTCCGGCGGGCGCCTCAGCGACCGGACCGCCGCCGAGGACGCCCGCCGGCACCCCTGGTTCGCCCGGCACGGCTACGCCTCCGTCCGGGTCGACACCCGCGGCCACGGCAACTCCGAGGGCCTGCCCGGCGAGCCCGGCGGGGAGCAGGAGCTGGCCGACGGCGCCGCCGTGGTCGACTGGCTCTCCCGCCGCCCCTGGTGCAACGGGCGGCTCGGCCTGCTCGGCGTCGGCGCGGCCGGCACCACCGCCCTGCGGCTCGCCGCCCGGGCCCCGGACACCGTCGGCGCCGTGGTCGCCGCCTGCCCCGAGGGCGGCCACCGGCTCGGCGGGGCCGTGCTCGCCGCCGGCCTGCACACCCGGCTCACCGCCCTGGTCGCCGACGCCGCCCTGCCGCCGGACCCGCAGCACGTCGGCGACGCCTGGCGGGCCGCCTGGCTGGCCCGGCTGGAGTCGCTGCGGCCGCCCGTCGAGGAGTGGCTCGCGGCCGGCGAGAGCACCGTCCCGGTGTCCGTGCCCACCCTCGCGGTGGCCGGCTGGGGGGACCCGTCCTGCTCCTTCGTGCTGCGGCTGCTCGCCGAGTCCCCCACCGCGCGCGCCCTGATCGGCCCCTGGCCGCACGGCCTGCCGGAGGCCGCCCTGCCCGACAGCCTGCGCTGGTGGGAGCACTGGCTGCGCGGCGCCGACACCGGCGCCCTCAAGGAGCCCGCCCTGCGCAGCTGGCTCGGCACCCGCTGGACCGGTGACGAGGCCTGGCCCTCCCCCGACGTCCGGGAGATCCACTACGGCCTGGACGGGCCGCTGCGCACCGCCGGCACCGCCGCCGACGAGCGGTACGTCCGGGTCCGCTCCCCGCAGCACACCGGCCTCGACGCCGGTGCCCACGTCCCGCACGGCCGCCCCGCCGACGAGCCGCCGGACCAGCGCGAGGAGGACGGCCGCTCGGTCTGCTTCGACTCCCAGCCGCTGCCCGAGCCGGTCGAGCTGCTCGGCATCCCGACCGTACGGCTGAGGCTGCGCGAGGACGGGGCGCCCGTCCAGGTCGCGGTGCGGCTGTGCGCGGTCGATCCGGACGGCACCTCCGAGCTGGTCACCCGGGGCGTCCTGGCCGCCGAGGGGCCGGACGCCGAGGTCGAGCTCGCGGCCTGCGCCCGGACGGTCCCGGCCGGACACCGGCTGCGGCTCGCCCTCTCCTCGGTCTACTGGCCCTGGGTGTGGCCCCCGGCGCAGGACACCGGGTACGGCGTCGACCCGTCCCGCTCCGTGCTGAGCCTGCCGGTGCGCCACCTCGCCGCCGACATCGGCGCCCCGCCCGTCGACTTCGAGACGCCGACCCTGCCCGAGCCGCTCGACGTCCACCTCACCGAGCCGCTCACCGCCCGGCCCGAGCACCTCACCGTGCACGACATCGGCCGCCACGAGTGGCGCACCGAGTTCTCCCCCGCCACCGACGGCACCCGCACCCACCCCGACGGCCTGGTCCGCGACGAGCACACCGTCACCGCCTACCGGGTGCTCACCGGCGCCCCGCTCAGCGCCCAGGCCCGCACCGACCGCACCGTCCGACTGGAGCGGCCCGACATCGGCTGGGACGTCACCGTCCAGACCCGCACCCAACTGCGCTGCGACGCCGGGCACTTCATCAGCGTCGTACAGGTGCGGGCACTGGAGGCGGGCTCCGAGGTGTTCACCCGGGAGTGGCAGCACCGGGTGCCCCGGTAGCCGGCCTCCGACCCTGAGCCCCACCTCCTCTCCGTCCCGACCGCCGGTGACGGGCGGGGAGCGGCGGGGCGGGAAGCGGCGGGGGGGCGGCGGGCGGAGTGGCGGTTGACCGGGCGGCGGGACGCGTCGATGATCACCGCCGTGAACGCGCGCACGCTCTACGAGTGGCTCCTCGACCAGGACGGCCCGTACCGGGACGGCATCGACCGCTGGCTGGCCGCCCCGGAGGCACCCCGGTACCGCGACCGCCTGCGGACCGCCGCCGTCCACGGCAGCTCCTGGTGGACGGACGAGGCCGTGGGCGGGCCGGACCTGCTGGAGGAGCTCCACGCGCTCGGCCGGGTCGCCGACGTACTGCTGCTCGGCCCCCAACTGCCCGACTACCTCCGCCTGTTCACCGCACTCGGGATGACCCCCGTCGAGCACCCCACCCGCTTCGACCCCTTCCTGCACGAGATCGTCGAGGTCGAGCAGGCCGAGGATCCGCGGGCACCGATCGAGGTCCTCGACGTCCGGTGGCCCGGCCTGCTGCTCGGCGAGCTGCTGTTCACCCGGGCCGGCGTACGGGTCCGGGCCGGCGCGGCGCACGCCGAACGCGGGGTGGCCGACCGCTTCCCGCTGTACTGGACGTTCCGCCGCACGCACCGCCCCACCCGCGACCTCTCCCAGGGCTGGGGCGGCAACTCGCAGTGGCGCACCGACTTCCGGCTCGACTACCGCACCGCCGGGGGCGACCGGCTGAACGTCGCCGAGGCCGGAGCGGTCGACGGCCGCCCCGACCTCGGCCCCTACCGGGACCTCTCCCCCGAGGAGCGCCTGCTCACCGCCGCCGAGCGGCGCGAACTCCTGCGCCACCGCAGCCTCCTGCGCACCCCGGCGGCGGCCGCCGAGCTCGCCGCCTTCCCCGGCTGGGAGCTCGAGCTGTTCCCCTTCGAGTGGCGGCTGCCGGACGGGGAGGCGTGACCGGCCGGCACCTCGGCGATCACGCGCCGGGCGAAGGGCGGCCGCTACCCCCGCTGCACCGCGCCCGCGGCGATCAGCCCGGGCAGCTCCCGCATGTCGTCGAAGACCACGGTGCCCGGACCGGCCAGCCGCTCCGCCGCCGTGACGCCGCCCGCGTAGCCGAGCGCGCGCATCCCGGCGGCCCGGGCGGCCTCGACGCCGGGCCGGCTGTCCTCGACCACCACGCAGGCGGCCGGGTCGACGCCCATCGAGCGCGCGGCGTGCAGGAAGAGGTCGGGGGCGGGCTTGCCGCGCTCGACCTCGGTGGCGCTGAAGATCCGTCCGGCGAAGTGGTCGTGGAGGCCGGTCCGGCCCAGGGTGTGGCGCATCTTCTCGTGGGTGCCGCTGGAGGCCACGCAGGTGGGCAGGGTGATCGCGGCCAGCGCCTGCGGCAGGCCATCCACCGGCGTCAGCCCGGAGTCGACCGCCTCGGCGTGCAGCTCGACGAAGCGCTTGCTCCACACCGCCGCCGTCTCCGTCCCCAGCCGCTCGGCGACGGTCGCCCGGTTGGCCGCCTCCGACCGCCCGACGAACCGCTCGATCGCCTCCCCCTCGGTCAGCGGCCAGCCGTACTCCTCCCCCAGGCGCACCAGCACCCGGACGGCGATCACCTCGCTGTCCACCAGGACCCCGTCGCAGTCGAATATCACCAGTTCGATCGGCTTGATCATCCGG
Organism: Kitasatospora sp. NPDC004799; assembly: GCF_040609095.1. Classification (NCBI taxonomy): domain Bacteria; kingdom Bacillati; phylum Actinomycetota; class Actinomycetes; order Kitasatosporales; family Streptomycetaceae; genus Kitasatospora; species Kitasatospora sp. NPDC004799. The sequence continues at coordinate 10,440 of NZ_JBEXJK010000171.1, read as the reverse complement.
CCAGCATAGGCGGCCCCACGCGCACGGGCCGGTGACCGGCGAACCGGCCACCGGCCCGAGGAGCCCGGGCGCTACCCGGTCAGCCGGTCTGGACGGCGGTGTCGTCGATCACGAAGCTGGTCTGCAGCGAGGCGTCCTCGCTCCCGGAGAACTTCACCGTGACGGACTGGCCCGCGTAGGCCGACAGGTCGAAGGTCCGCTGCTGGTAGCCGGCCGCGGCGTCCACGTTGGAGTAGGTCTTCAGCGCGGTGCCGTTGACCGACACGGTCAGCTTGTCGTACGCCGTGCTGCCCGACTCCGCGGTGTCGACGTGCAGCCAGAAGCTCAGCGTCGCCTTGCAGCCCGCCGGGATGCTCACCGTCTGCGACAGCGAGTCCGAGTGGGTGCTGCCGTAGCCGTTCAGCCACGCCTTCCACGAACCGCCGTGCGCCGCCTGCGAGGCGCTGTTGTCCACCACGCCGGAGGACGACGTCCACGGCGTGGCCGTGCCCGACTCGAAGCCCTCGTTGCCCAGCAGCTGGGCCGGGGTGCAGCCGCCGCCACCCGTGGACACCGTCCAACTGAAGCTGGTGGTACCGGTCTTGCCGGCCGAGTCCTTCGCCGTGACCGTCACGTTGTAGGTGCCCGCGGTGGACGCGGTCCCGCTGATCACGCCGGTGGAGGAGTTGATCGACAGACCGGTCGGCAGGCCGGTGGCCGAGTAGGACAGCGGAGCGGTGCCGCCGGAGGCGCCGATCTGGAGGTTCACCGCGCCGCCGACGGCGGTGGACTGGCTGCCCGGGTTGGTCACGGTGACGACGCCGCTGCCGGCCGGCTTGGTGAGCAGGCAGCCGGAGACGTTGAGGTCGATCGCCCGGCTGGAGTTCAGGCAGGTGGTGAACCAGTACGTCTGCTCGCCGTAGCTCTGGCCCTTGTAGGCCTTGGTGGTGCCGTCGGCGGCCACCTCGCACGGGTTGTTGAGGGTGCACATCCCGCCGTCGTCGTTGCCGGTGTTGTTGATGCCGATGATCCGCCCGCTGGCGGAGTCGACGATCGGCGAACCGGAGGTGCCGTGCGTGGTGTTGCAGCCGGAGCTGTAGCGGATCGAGTCGTGCCAGGTCCACGCGTCCTCGCGCAGGGTCGGCACGAAGCCGTTGACCGAGCAGTTCCAGACCTGCTTCCAGTACGACGAGGGTATGTACATCGACGCGCCGTCGGTCGGGTGCGTGTCGCTGACGGTCAGCGCGGTGGCACCGTACTTGGAGCTGATCGACCCGTAGGTGTCGGTGAGTTGGTAGAGCGCGACATCGGTGCCGGTCATGGTCGCGTAGAGCAGCTTGTCGGCCTGGACGGTGCCCAGGCTGTTGCCCGCGCCGTCGAGCAGGGTGCCGCTGCGGCTGGCGGTGGTGTTCTGGATGACCTGCCCGGCCGAGGGCATGGTCGGCAGGCAGTGCCCGTTGGTGAGCATCAGCGCCCGGTCGCCGGCCACCGAGGTGGGGTAACGGACCAGCGAGGCCGAGCAGTTGCTCAGGGCGATGGTGGACGTCAGGTCGGCCGCCTGGGCGGCCTGCGCGGGGGCGGCCGCGAAGGCCAGCCCGCCCGCGACGACGGCGCTCGTACCGGCCATCGCGACAAGTCTCTTGAACATGGCTCTCCTTGTGGGGGATCGCGGGGTGTACGACTGGTCGCCGAGGCCCGCGCCGCACGAAAGTGCCATGGCCACTTCAAGGAGGTCAACCATTGTGACCGAACTCGCCACTGCCCGGCACGGGCCGTGCCACCCGACGGCAACGACCCGTCCCGGTATGCCCGTTACGGACGACTGCGGAGAGCGCTACGGCTGCGGGAAGGCGTTCGGGTCCACGTCGTCGGTCTTGGCGTTGCCGTCGGCCACCGGCTGGAGGGTGATCTCCCAGGAGGTCGCGGTCCGGCCGGTCTCGAACGGGAAGGGGTCCTCGAACTTGGTGAAGGAGCAGTTCTGGGTGAAGGCCTTGGCCTCGGAGTCCCAGTCCGCGCCCCCGGAGACGTAGACCTCGTACGTCCCGTCCTCCACGCCGTCGACGTCGGCGTTCTGCCCCTTGCCCACGAACACCGAGTGCACGGCCTTGCCGTTCAGCGCGAGCGAGACCACCGCGTCCGTCCTGCCGCCGTTCTCGACCTTGAACACGCCCTCGCCGCGCAGCTTCCCCTTGCGGACCATGGTGCCGTTGTCCAGCGAGCGGGACTGCTGCTGCGGCAGCGGCGGGACGGCGAAGGTGGTCGGGTAGCCGGCCGCGGTCATCTTGGCGAGGGCCGAGGACACCGCCACCAGGCCCTGGGAGGTGCCCAGTTCGGCCTCGGCCGAGCTCAGCGCGCAGAGCCGGTGGGAGGTGATGCCGCTGCGGACCTTGCCCACGTCGGTGGCGAGCGCGGTCATCGCCGCCACCAGCTCGGTCTGCGCCGCCGTGACCGCGGGCGGCTCGTCCGCCCGGCCCAGCACCTTGGCGGCGCCCTGCGCGCTGGTGACGATGCCGCCGAGCACCGCGTCGAGGTCGGTCACGCTCTTGGCGCCGGCCACCTGGGCGAGCGCGGTGGTGACCGGGTCGACGCTCCCGCTGAGCACCGGGCCGTACGGCGCCCGGGTCGGCGTCGGCGTCGCGGTGGGCTTGGCGGAGACCGACGCACCCGCCGACCCCACCGGCCCCGACGCGGACGAGCCGCCCGCCGAACCACCGCCGCCGCCACTGGAACAGGCCGCCAGCACCAGCGCCGCGCCCACGGCCGCACCGGCCTTCCCCACGAACCGCTCGGACCCCACGAACCTCATGCCCCACCCCCGGGAACCCGCCCTGCGCGCACACCGCGCAGTCGCACGGGCCCACATGGTCCCGAGCCCGCGCGACAGCGTCAACCCGATTCCCTGCGGTCATCCGAAGGGCTACGGCTGGGGGCGGTGTCCGCCGTCAGCCAGGTACCGGTAGTGCCCGGCTTACCGTCCTCCGCACGGGCTTTGAGGGTCCACGTCGTCCCGGACGGCTTGAACGCGTAGCCGTCCCCCACCTTCACGAACCGGCAGTCCTGGGTGAACCGCTTCCCCTCGGGGTCCCAGTCCACCCCGGTGGTGTAGTGGAAGGCGAACGAGCCTGCCTTGATGCCCTCGATGCCGGCCCGCTGCCCCTTGACCACGTAGATCGAGGCCACGGACGCGCCGTCCTGGACGACCGAGACGACGGCATCCACCGCACCGTTGTTGTCGAAGACCAGCTCCCCTTCCCCGTGGTTCCCCCCGTCGCGGACCAGGGTGCCGTTCTCCAGGCCCCGCGGCTGCGGCTGCGGCTTGGGCAGCTGCGGGACGGTGAAGGCGGCCTGCTGCCCGGCCGCCGCCAGCTTGGCGAGCGCGGCGGGGACGGCCACCAGCCCCTGGCCGCCACCGACCTGGGCCTGGACGACGCCGACCGTGCAGTACTTCTTGCTGTTGAGGTCGGCGCGGATCGTCAGCACCTCGGAGGAGAGCGTGTTCAGGCCCGTCACCAGTTCGGTGCGCGCCGCGTCGGCCCCGTCCGGTACACCGGCGGCCTTCAGGCTCCGGACCGCACGGTCGGCGTTGGACTCCACGGTGGCGAGCGCGGTCTCGACCTCCTTCATGGTCGTCGCCGCGGCGACCTTCCCCAGCCCGGCGTTGACCGGTTCCAGGGCCTGGCTGAGCGTCGTCCCGAACGGCGTGGCGCTCGGCACGGCCGTCACCGAGGCGCCCGGCGACGCCGCACCGCCCCCGCCGCCCGAGCAGGCCGCCAGCACCAGTACCCCGCCGAGCGCCAGCCCGACCCTCCCCATGGACCTCATGACCCCACCCCGAGACGACGACGGTTCGCACGCGACGGCACATCGTGCCGATCACGCGACGGCCCGGTCAAGCGATCATCCGATGATCACCAATCCCCCGGCCCCGTCCAGGAAGCTCCCAGGAGGTCAACTACGATCGGGCCCGTGCTCAGCCTCACCGGACTTCCGCTCCAGATCATCGCCTCGGTCCTCGCGATCGTCGTCTTCGCCGCCACCATGTGGCTCTGGCCGCGGTTCAGCGGGAGGAGCTGGAAGTCCTGGCTGGGCCGGATCGGGGCGTTCCTGGCCACCCAGGTGTCGGTGCTGGCCGCGATGGGGCTGATCGCCAACAGCTACTTCGGCTTCTACAGCTCCTGGACGGACCTGCTCGGCACCAGCGGCGGGCTCGGCACGGTGGTCGACCACCAGCCCAACGCCTCCGGGGTGTCCGTCACCGGTGAGCAGAAGTTCTACTCCGCCCAGGGCTCGGACCCGGAGCGCTCCGGCCTGATCCAGAAGGTCGACGTCAAAGGGGCCGGCAGCGGTCTCAGCACCGAGGCGTACGTCTACCTGCCGCCGCAGTACTTCCAGCCGGGCTACGCGAAACAGCGCTTCCCGATGGCGCTGGTGCTCACCGGCTACCCGGGCACCCCGGAGAAGCTGATCTCGCTGATGCAGTACCCGGCGTCCACGCTGAACGCGATCGAGCAGAAGAAGCTGCCGCCGACCGTCCTGGTGATGACCCGCCCCACCCTGGTCAACGACCGGGACACCGAGTGCGTGGACGTGCCGAACGGCCCGCAGGTGGAGACCTTCTTCACCGCCGACCTGCCCAAGGCCCTCGCCACCACCTACCGGATCGGCACCGACGCGGCCAACCGGGCGGTGATCGGCAACTCCACCGGCGGCTACTGCGCGCTCAAGTTCGCGCTGCGCAAGCCCGACTCCTACCGCGCCGCGGTCGCGCTCTCCGGCTACTACCGCGCGGCCCAGGACGTGACCACCGGCGACCTGTTCGGCGGCAACGCCCAGCTGAAGCAGGAGAACGACCTGCTGTGGCGGCTGAGGACCCAGCCGGCGGCCCCGGTCTCGCTGCTGCTGACCACCGCGTACGACGAGAACAACTACGACGAGACCAAGGCCATGGTCGCCGCCTTCAAGGCCCCGACCAAGATGTCCACCATCACCCTGGACACCGCCGGCCACAACTTCCACACCTGGACCCGGGAGATCCCCCCGGCCCTGGAATGGCTGGGCCGGCAGCTCACCATGCCGCCGTCCGCGTGACATCCGGCAGATCACACCCGCCTCACAGGTCCGTCTCACGGTTCTCTCAGTCGCGCCACCGACCGTATGGCGCATGACCACGAGCAGTTACTCCCCTCCGGCCGGCGAACCGTGGCCCGAGGCCGCGAACCACCCGCCGCCGGAGGTGCCGCGACCGGACGACCCGGTCCGGCCGGACCCGGCGCCGCTCTTCCCCGAGCAGTCCCTGCCGCCCGCCGGTCCCAAGGGTCCGGCCTCCTGGTCCGGGCGGCTGCGCACCCTCCCGGCCCGTACCTGGCGCGGGCGCGCGGACGACCCGCGCTGGGTGCGCCCGGCTCTGCTGGCGCTGCTGGCCGCGACCGCCGTCCTCTACCTGTGGGGCCTGAGCGCCTCCGGCTGGGCCAACTCCTTCTACTCGGCCGCCGTCCAGGCCGGCTCGCAGAGCTGGAAGGCATTCTTCTTCGGCTCCTCGGACGCCGCGAACTTCATCACCGTCGACAAGCCCCCGGCCGCGCTGTGGCCGATGGCGCTCTCGGCGCGGATCTTCGGCCTCTCCTCCTGGTCGGTGCTGGCCCCCGAGGCGCTGATGGGCACGGCCACCGTCGGCGTGCTGTACGCGACGGTGCGCCGGCGCTTCTCCCCGCTCGGCGGCCTGCTGGCGGGCGCCGCGCTGGCGCTCACCCCGGTCGCGGCGCTGATGTTCCGCTTCAACAACCCGGACGCGCTGCTGGTGCTGCTGCTGACGCTGGCCGCGTACGGGCTGGTGCGGGCGGTCGAGGCGGCGGGCACCCGGTGGCTGGTGTTCACCGGGGTGGTGTTCGGCCTGGCCTTCCTCACCAAGACCCTGCAGGCCTTCCTGGTGCTGCCCGCCTTCGCGGTGGTCTACCTGGCCGTCGCGCCCACCGGCCGGTGGCGGCGGGTGCGGCAGCTGCTGCTCGCGGGCGCGGCGACGGTGCTGGCCGGCGGCTGGTGGGTGGCGGTCGTCGAGCTGCTGCCCGCCTCGGCCCGCCCGTACGTCGGCGGCTCGCAGGACAACAGCTTCCTCTCGCTCACCTTCGGCTACAACGGCCTCGGCCGGATCAACGGTGACGAGACCGGCAGCGTGGGCGGGGGCCGGATGCCGGCCGCGCTCGACCTGCCCGCCGGGGTCGACCTGCCGGGCGGCGCGCTGCCCCGCGGCGGCCACGGCTGGGGCGAGACCGGGCTGACCCGGATGTTCGGCACCGACGTCGGCGGGCAGATCGCCTGGCTGCTGCCGGCCGCGCTGATCCTGCTGCTGGCCGGCCTCTGGGCGACCCGCCGCCACGCCCGCACCGACACCGCCCGCGCGGCCTTCCTGGTCTGGGGCGGCTGGCTGCTCTCCACCGCTCTGGTCTTCAGCTTCATGTCCGGGATCTTCCACCAGTACTACACGGTGGCGCTGGCCCCGGCCGTCGCGGCGCTGGTCGGCACGGGCGTGGACGGGCTGTGGCGGGCCCGGCACCGGCTGCCCTGGGCGCTGGTCCTGGCCGGGACGCTCGCGGTGACGGCGGTCTGGGCGTTCGTGCTGCTCGGCCGCAGCCCGGACTTCCTGCCGTGGCTGCGCTGGGCGGTGCTGGTCGGCGGGCTGCCGGCGGCGGCCGGGCTGGCGGCCGGGCCGTTCCTCGGACGGGCCGCCGGCCGGACCGGCGCGCGGCTCGCCTCGGTGGCGGGCCTGGTGGGCCTGGCGGCGGCGCTCGGCGGGCCGGCGGCGTACGCGGTGGACACCGTGAACACCCCGCACACCGGCTCGATCGTGACCGCCGGGCCGGGCGTGGCGGGCGGGTTCGGGCCGGGCGGCGGCACCGGGCACAAGGGCGGCAAGGGCTTCCCGCGCGGCGGCGACGGGCACTGGTTCGTCCAGGGCGGCCCGGGTGGCCCGGGTGGTCAGGGCGCCCCAGGGGGCCAGGGCGGCCGGCCGGGCGGCCCCGGCCGGCAGGCCCTCCCCGGCGGGCAGGCCCCCGAGGGCGCGGACGGCGGCCCGCCTCCCGGCGGCATGGGCGGCCTGCTCGACGGCCCGAAGGTGACCGCCGAGGTCGCCGCCCTGCTCGAGGAGGACGCCGACCGCTACACCTGGGCGGCGGCCGCGATCGGCTCCCAGACCGCCGCCGGCTACCAACTCGCCACCGGCGAACCGGTGATGGCCCTCGGCGGCTTCAACGGCACCGACCCCTCGTTGACCGTGGAGGGATTCCAGCGCTACGTCCAGGAGGGCAAGGTGCACTGGTTCATCGGCGGCGGCCCCAACCGCTCGTTCGGCCCCGGCCGGAACGGCGAGGGCAGCGGCGAGGGCGGGCGGGAGAGCCAGTCCGCCCGGATCGAGTCCTGGGTGGCCGCCCACTTCACCGCGAGGACGATCGGCTCGGTCAGCTTCTACGACCTGACGGCCCCCGTCTCCTGAGCATGACACCGCAACTCCCCAGGGGGTGTGCCGCGTTCGCGCGGTGCACCCCCTTTCCCGCTGTCCTCAGTCGGACGGGCAGCGCGCCCCGGCCGCCGGCAGCCGGCCGTCCACCAGGTAGCCGGCCACCGCCGCCCGGACGCAGCCGCTCTTGTCGTACCCGGTGTGCCCGTCGCCGTCCCGGGTGAGCAGCACCCCGTGCTCCAGCCCGGCGGCGAGCCGCTGCGCCCAGACGTACGGGGTGACCGGGTCCCCGGTGGAGCCGATCACCAGGAGCGGCGCGCTGCCCGGCGCCCGGACGGGCCGCGGCGGTTCGGGCGAACGGAACGGCCAGGCGCGGCAGTCCGGGTCGAGCAGGGTGCCCACCGGGTCGTGCCCGCTGGTCAGCGGGGCGCGGGCGGCGAGTTCGGCGAGGGCCGGGCCCAGTTCCGCCTCGGTGGGCGGCGGCGGGCCGTCCGCGCAGGAGATGGCGGCGTAGGCGTCGGCCGGGGTCCGGTAGCGGCCGTCCTCGCCGCGGCCGTCGGCGCCGTCGGCGAGGGCGAGCAGGCCCTCGGCCTCGCCCCGGGTGACGGCCGGGTCGAGGGCCTCGCGCAGCCGGGGCCAGGAGCGGTGGCCGTCGGCGAGCACGTCCCGGGCGGCGTCCCAGCCGAGCGCGGCGGTGAGGGTACGGCCGTCGGCGGCGCGCAGCGGGTGCTCGCGCAGGCCGTCGAGGAAGCGGGCGAGGCGCTGCGGGGCGGCGGCCGGGTCGGCGCCGAGCGGGCAGGCGGGCCCGTCCTCGGTGGCGCAGGCGGCGGCGAAGGCCCGGAGCCCGGCCTCGGCGGCGGCGGCCTGTTCGATGCCCAGCCGCGCGGTGGGGGCGCCGTGGTCGACGGCGCCGTCGAGGACGAGCCGGCCGGTGCGTTCGGGGAACTGTTCGGCGTAGCGGGCGCCGAGGTGGGTGCCGTAGGAGGAGCCGAGGAAGTCCAGCCGGCGTTCGCCGAGGGCGCCGCGCAGCACGTCGAGGTCGCGGGCGGTGTCGCGGGTGCCGAGGTGCGGGAGCAGGTCGGCGTGCCGGGCGCGGCAGGCCTCGGCGAGGATCCGGCCGTGGTCGTAGGCCGGGTCGTCGGTGGCGTCCCACCGGTCGCGGGTGCGGTCGTCCAGGCAGTGGACGGGGGTGGTGTCCCCGGCGCCGCGCGGGTCGAAGCCGACCAGGTCGTACCGGTCGTGCAGGGGCCCCTGGTAGCTCCGCCAGCTCCGACGGACCAGCTCGACACCGGAGTTGCCGGGGCCGCCGGGGTTGAGCAGCAGGGCGCCGAGGCGGCGCTTCCGGTCGGCGGCGGGCACCATGGCGAGGGCGACCTCGACGGTGCGGCCGCCCGGGTCGGCGTAGTCCAGCGGGACCTTCAGGGTGGCGCACCGTGCGGCGGCCGCGTCTGGGTCGGTGCCGTCCTCGCCGGGGCAGCGCCGCCAGTCGATCCGCTGGTCGTAGAGCGCGCGCAGGGCGGGGGCGGCGGTGGCGGCGACCCGCTCGTCCAGCGGCGGCCGGTCGGCCGGTCGGGCCGCGCCGGTGCAGCCGGTCGGCAGCGCGAGGGCGAGGACGGCGGCGAGGGCGGGCAGGGCGCGCCTGCGCGACCGGGGCGGGCGGGGGAACCGGGGTTGACGGGGGAACCGGGGAGTCATCGGGGCCACCGCCCACGCATATCACCCGGCCCGCGCCCGCCCACCGTCGGGTCGACGGCCCGTCAGCCGCCGGGTCGGCGTTCCTTCAGACTCCCGGTCGACGTTCCGTCAGCCGTCGCACTGCTGGAGCATGGCCTTCTTGTCGGCCTCGGTGACGGGCAGCTGGTACTTCAGCGAGACCTGGGCGAAGCGCACCGCGTAGGAGCAGCGGATCTCGGTGTTGGCGGGCAGCCAGGCGGCGGGGCCGGAGTCGCCCTTGGAGGCGTTCTGCGAGCCGTCGGCGGGGATCAGGTTGAGCGGGTCGTTGGCGATCCGGACCCGCTTGGCCTTGTCCCACGTGCTGGCGCCCATCTGCCAGTCGTAGGAGAGCGGCATCACGTGGTCGATCTGGATCTTGGAGGCCTGCTGCTTGGTCCACTGGACGCTCTTGCCGGTGTACGGGTCCCAGATGGTCATCGCGGTGACCGTGCAGTCCGAGCCGTCCTTGTGCTCGACGGCGGTGCCGTCCCGGTTCAGCAGGTCGTTGCGGGTGTCGCACTTGTTGCCGCCGAGCGGGACGCCGTCGACGTTGTCCGTCCAGGCGGGGCCGAACTCGTTGCGGTCGTAGCCGTCCTTGGTGCCGACGGCGGCGGTGGCGACCTTGGCGATGACGTCGCGGCCGGCCTTCCGCTCCTCGGGGGTGGTCAGCGGCGCGAGGCCGGGCTTGGTGCCGTCCGGGTTCTGCAGCGGGCTGGTGCCGGCGGCGGTTCCGGCGCCCGCTCCGGGGGCGGTTCCGGTACCCGCGCCGGGGGCGGCGGTACCGCCGGGCTTGGGGTCGGTCGGCTTGTGGTCGCGGCCGCCGATCAGCCAGCCGACCAGCGCGAGCGCGCATATCAGGAACACGGTGGCGGCGGACAGCGTGGTGCGGCGGGCGGGCACGGCGAACTCCCGGGGTCAGGGGTGGGTTGACGGCGAACCAGCAGATCAGCCGCCCAGGGGCAGGTCAAGGCGACGCCACGGGGCGCCCGGGAGCATGTCGAAGCTCACACCGGCTCATGTCAGGCTGGTCCCGTGCAGACTGCGCCGACACCCGCCGGACCGATCCCGGTCGCCGCCCTGGTCCTCGCCGCCGGCGGCGGGCGGCGGCTCGGCGGGCGGCCCAAGGCGCTGCTCCGGTACGGGGGCCGGCCGCTGGTGGAGCACGCGGTGGCGGTGGTCCGGGCCGGCGGCTGCGCGGACGTCACGGTGGTGCTGGGCGCGGCGGGCGACCGGGTGCGGGCCACCGCGCACCTGCCGGGCTGCCGGCTGGTCGGCAACCCGGACTGGGCGCAGGGCAT
>NZ_JBEXJK010000170.1:0-16659 GCF_040609095.1 Kitasatospora sp. NPDC004799 | reverse complement strand
CGACGGGGGCTATGCCTATCCCCGGGGGATGAACTTGTGGAAGCCGCCGGTGCCCTACGGCCCCGGCGGCTTCCGAAGAGATCATTTGGGGTGGGGGGTGAAGCCGCCAGGCCCCCACCCCCCTGCGCGGCTTCGCCTCGCCGCTTTGGCCTCCATGGAGTCGCGCAGGAAGTCGGCCCAGTCGACTTCCTGTGGCGGACCAGACCTCCGTACTTCGCCTGGGCGCCCTCGCTCGGGTCGAGCGAGGGCGCCGAACACCTTTCATGCCCTCTTGAGGACCGCCCTCACGATGTCGGGCCCGTGCACCATCAAGCTGTGCAATGCACTGATCCGCCGGGCATCGGCCCACACTCCGGTGGTCGGTACGCCGAATTGCCGCAGTTCGACCCGCCCAACGGCGAACAGGCCCGGCTCGATGTACCTGCTGCCGCCCGTGCCGCACAGATACGTATCCGCGCCGACCGCCCGACACAGGTCTACGAGGCGCTGCGTCCGCCCAGAGCCGGCGGACAGGGTGCTGCTGCGAACAGTCGCTCCTGACCAACCCAGGAGATGGAGCAGTAGCAGGGTGGATGCTTCGGCGATCTCGGCCATCCGGTCAGTACTTCTGAAGAGAGTCAGGAGCCCCAGCAGGTCGGCCGCCAACCGAGGCCAGAAGTGACTGGCCCTGTAATGCTGGCGAAGGACGCGTTCCACTCGGCGGACGGTGCGTGGGACTTCGACGAGTCGGGCATCGCGGATCAGTGTCGTCCTTCCGGCCGGAAGGTGCGTGGGGACGGACAGCCACCGGGTCGGGCCGGTACCGTCGACCGGCCCCAGTCGGGCCCGGTGCTGATAGTCACGGCGGTTGAACTGGACATCGTCGAGGACCACCCAGACATCCGCGGCGGCCAGCTTCGCCACGGTGGACAGTCGGGGGAGGAAGTTGGGTTGATGGACAGCGCACACCAGCCCGGAGGGTGGTGCTGCGTCAGCCGAGGACCTTGCTGTCGAATCCGTCGGCCAGGAGCCGCTGGTACGCGTCATGGACCGTCTCCGGAACGTCCTGGGCGACGGCGAACCCGAGCCTCGGGTACTCGATCACCCGCTGGAGGTCGCCCACGAGGCTGTCGATCACGAGTTTGTCGTCGCCGATGCTTTTCACGTAGTCGTTCAGGTTCATCGGGGTCGAGGTGCACACCACATCCACCTCCGGCCACACCCGGAGGGACGTGGCGTATGCCCGGCGTTCCATGTAGGGCATGCTCACAAGCAGTACCGACCGTGTCTCGACGCCGGCGACCTCCAGAACCTCACGGGAGAACTGGATGTTCTGCCCGGTGTTGCGGGCGCTGGGCTCCTGGTGGATCACATGCTCGGGCACACCCAGAGCGACGGCGTGCTCGGTGAAGTGCACGGCCTCACCGCGAGGGTAGAGCTCGGGCCGGGATGGGTTCGGCCCACCGGTGAACACGATCCGCTGTACCAGGCCGTCCAGGTACAGCGCGGCCGTCTCGGCTGCCACACCGAGGTCGTGGCAACCGAGGCCGATCGCCACATCGCACGGCCGCCGCTCGTGCCCCATCTGATGGTATTCCCAGATCAGCGTGGCGTCCGCCCACTGACGGTCGGTGATCTCGCGCTGCTGCGTGTCCGCCACGTTCTTCTCCCGCTCACTGAAGGCACCGTGCCTGCTGGAATCCGGACCGGATGCCTCGGATGCTCCTTCGCTGGTGGGTCATACCGTACTTGTCCGCCATCACCTCGGCCCTGTCCAGTAGAGCGATCCCCTCCCCGGCGGTCGCGCGGTCGGTCAGCAGGATGTGCCCGTGCGCGGTGGTCAACCGCACGTCCTGCATGGGTGCCGAACCACTGGTGTTCGTCCTCGCCACCTCGATCAGCCGGATTGCCTCCCCGAGGTTCCCCGCTCCCCGGTACGCGAGCGCGAGCTTCTGATTGCCTGTCGCCCAGTCCTCCACCTCACCCAGGTTCTCGAACACCCGGATCGCCGACTCGGCGATGCCGATGGCTTGTTCATGCTCGCCCTGTTTGTCCAGTGACGTTCCCACCCACAGGGCCGCCCGGGTCCGATCCCGTGCGCTGAGGCGAACGTCTCCGGAGAGGTCCGAGTATCGATCCGCCGCAGCTGAGAGCTGTCCGGACATCTCCGTCACCACGGCCAACGCCAGGTCCAACTGGGCCGTCCGCCGGGGGATGTCGAGCTGGGTGTACAACAATCGGGCCTTGGCGTACGAGGCCGACGCCGACAGCGGGCCGAGCAGTGCACCCTGATCACGGCGGAGGTCGCCCACCAGGGCCGTCGAGCGGGCCAACAGGTAGAGGCCGCGGTCGTCGAGGTCGGCCACCGGCCAGCGTGATCGCCAACGTTCCAGCAGGACTCCCGCGAACGCGAATTCCTGCCGGGATGCCGCCAACACCGCTCTCTCGATGTCATCCGCCCACGACTCGTACTCCCACGCCCGCGGTCCGGCCTGGATCTCCGTGAGTACCGGAGCGCCGACCTGTTGCGTCACGAGAGCCTCGAAGCGCATACGGGCATCGGGGTCGCACTGGCGCAGCACCGTGTCGAAGATCGCCTGGGTGTCCGGCCTCGGTCTGGTACCCACCCCCAGCTTCTCCCAATTCGACACCGCGCGGACCGACATACCCAACTGGGTCGCCCAGTCCCGGACGGACTTGCGGCACGCCAGCCGCAGAGCCTTCGCTTCGAGCCCGGACCACACGATCACTGCCGCCATCGCTACCTCCCGCTCTGGGGAGCCATCGAAGCACTGGGAGCCGTGGTGGTGCGGCGGAACTGCCACGGAACTGCCACGGTGAGCGATTCCGCGACGACGGTGTCTCCCGCAGTCTGGAAGCTGACGGCCCTGCTGACTAGAAGGAATGGCCCGGCATGCTCACCGAGCAACTATCGGTCCCACCGCCCGTCGTCATTGGGCTCCTCCGCACGGCGGTCGCTGCGGGGCTACCCCGTCGGCGAGCTCTGACCGGGGTACTCGATGCCTTCTGCGAGCGGCAGGAGCTCCACCTCATCGTTGTGATCATCGATGAGGGTGCCGAGCCGGATGCCCTCATCGCCGGTATCGAGGAGCAACACGATGTGTACGCCGTCGTGTTGCCCACGATCGCTCACCTCGGCGACCAGGCTGTCGCCGACAGACGGCGCAAGCACCTTGAAGGCGTCGGCATACGCCTCTTGATCACTCGGACCTAGAAAACTGCCCCTCCCGGCCCCTGGCGCGGCGAGTCCCTGCGAAACACGCGATGACCATCACCAGCCACCCCCGCCAACGGCTCGGGACCACCTCCTCACGTCCAGCCCGGAGGAACAGCCATGAACCGCGTCCTGGTGTTCAGCGCCACGGCCACCACCGCGTCCCTCGGTGAGCTCCGCAACCTGTTGTCCGAGGAGGTTGCGAGAGCGGGCATCGTCCTCGACGAATCCCGGGCGTACGCGCTTCGCCTTTGCTCGTCGGAGTTCATCGACAACGCGATCAAGCACTCCGCCGATCAAGGGCCTCGCAAGGAAGTCGAGCTGTCGATCGAGGTCGGCGTCGACCGGGCGCGAGACCGTTTGCGGATCACCGTGACGGATCCGAGCGTGGTCGAACCGGCGATGAACAGCAGCGTCGGCGACCTTGACGCAACCTGCGGTCGTGGGCTGGTGGTCGCAGACGGCTATGCGGACGGGATCGGATGGCACCAGCGGCTGGACCATCAGGGCCAGCCCAATGGCTGGTCCGTCTGGTTCGAACTCGCCATGGACGCGGAGGCGTTCGGCCAAGCCACCGCCGTCGAGGCGGAAGTGCAGCCGGAAGCCGACCTGTGGCCCTCGGCGCCTCGTGTGAAGGTCGCCTCTGGGCATCATGCACACGGTAATCTGCCGAGGACTGCGCTGTGAGCGTCGGACCGCGCACCAGAACGCTGCTCAAGACCTGCACTCCGGCCCGCAAACTGGAGGTCGCGGCCTCCTACGAGGCCCTGACCCAGGCCTGCGTCCACACTGGCGACGACGTCGCGAAGGCCGAGTTGGTCAGCGACAGCCCGAACCACCTGTGGTCGCTGCCCGACTCCCGTGCGCTCGCCATCGTGCACCCCGATCCGGACGAGGCCTGGGCGCTCATCAGGGGCGCGCAGTTCCTGCGGCAGCACCAGGTCGCCGTCACCTCCCCCTGGTATACGGACGTCCGCGCGACCGCCGAAGGCCGGGCCGTGACCTTCTGGCAGGATCCAGGAGCACCGAGCCCCGACACGTCACTGTCCGCGTGGGTGACCGCCCTCACCCACCGGATCGACCCCGGGACGGCCCCGTGGCTCAGGGAGCACGACCCGTTCGCCGGGCTGCTGGACGGCCTGGACGACGCCCCGTTGAACGAGTCCGCCCGCCGGTTCCTGCGCGAGCATGCTGCTCAGCTGCGCGAGGAGTGGGACTACCTTGACTGGCCGACACCGGACGCCGTCATCCTCAGTGCCCGCGGCATGGCCCCCGTCCACGACGACGGCGTCCACGTCGGGCTCCTGCTGCGCCGCCCCCTGACACGCGGCCACCGCGAGTGGGACCTGGTCGCCGCCCGCTGGCGCAGCGAGCTGCTCATCGGCCGGCGTCAGGACCACCGGCTCTACGCCGACACCTACCTCTCCTATGCGCGTCAGGACCGGGCTCCGGCTCACCCCTACATCGGCGCCTGGTCCGGCTACCAGGTCGTACGCGACGCCGTCGTCCTCACTGCGGTCATGGACGCCGTGCGCCGCGCTCACCTCGATGTCAACACCCTCCGGCAGGCCGCCCACCGCGTCGCATGCCTGCGCGGAGCCCGCCCGGCCCCGTGGAACTGGGGGCCACGAATGGAGTTCACATGGACGTGACCCGAGGACTGTTCATCACCATCGACGGTCTCAGCGCGAGCGGGAAGACCACCGTCGCCCCGCTGGTCGCCGCCCTCGTCAACGGTGCTCACCTCACCGACGGCACCTTGCCGACGTTCCCCCGCACGCGTGCGGAAGTCGACGCCACCGACAACCTGCCCGCGCGGTTCCACTGGTGGATGCTGGCCAACCACCTCAAGTCCGAGGCCGCCCGGGCACTCATCGAGTCCGGTCGGACGGTGGTGGTCGAGTCCTACTTCCCGCGCACGATCGCCACGCACAGGGCCATGGGGCACGACTGCGTGCCGGCGTATCCCGACGGGGCCCTCGTTCCGGACGTGCCGATCCTCCTGGAAGTGGACGACCGCGTACGGCAGGAGCGCCTTCATCAGCGTGCCGAACACGGAACGCTGACCTACTGGCACCAGCGCGAGGAGCCGAACGTGGCCGAGAGCTCCCGTGTGTACCGGGCGTTCGGCCTGCTGCCGGTGGACGGCACCGACCGCCCGCCCGAGGAGGTGGCGCGCGGCATCGTCGATACCGTGCGCTCGCATGCTCGTACCGCATCGAGGAAGGCAACTTTCGATGACCGCAATTGAGTTCGAGGCGAAGCTCCTCGACATCGAGCCGGAGGCGATGCGAGCGCTCCTGGCCGAGGCCGGGGCCGAGCACCTGGTCGACCGGTTCCAGCGCCGCTACGTCTACGACGTCCCCGGCCGGCCGGGAACGTGGGTCCGGCTGCGGGACACCGGCACCGACGTCACCCTGTGCGTCAAGGAGATCCACTCCGACGCGATCGACGGCGTGACCGAAACGGAGACGACCGTCGGCGACTTCGACGTCACCAACGCGCTCCTCGGCAAGCTCGGCTACCAGCCGAAGGCGTACCAGGAGAACCGTCGGTCCTCCTGGAGGCTGGCCGGCGCGGCCGTCGAGATCGACCACTGGCCGCTGATTCCCCCCTACCTGGAGATCGAGGGCGACAGCGCCGAACACGTCCACGCGACCGCCCTCGCGCTCAGGCTCCCTCTGGAGGAGCTGACGAGCGAGAACACGACCAAGGTCTACCGCCGGTACGGGATCGACATCGAGTCGATCCCCCGGCTCACGTTCGAGTGACAGGAGAGAAGCCATGTCAGCTACCCAGCGTCCTGCGGTCAGGGTCGTCCGGGACCGGACCATCCGCATCAAGGTGATCGATGACTGCGGATTGGCCTGCACGTTCTGCCACAACGAGGGAACGCCGGTCACCGCCGACAACCAGGGCCGCACCCAACTGCCCTTCGTCGCGGGTCCTGGAAGGACCGGGCGCGTGTCGATCTACAGCGAGACGAACGGGGTCGGCTTCCTCGCCGCCAGGATGGACCCGGACATGGCCTTCCGGCGGGCGGTGCGAACCGTGGCGAGGGCGTTCGGCGCCGACGAGGTCCACCTCACGGGTGGGGAGCCCACGCTGCACACGGAGGTGCCCGCGCTGGTCGCGGCGCTCTCCGGTATGGGGTTGAGCGTCGGGATGACCAGCAACGGGGAGCGCGGACGACAGGTCATGCCGGAGTGTTCGGCGGCCGGCCTCAACCGGGTCAACGTCTCGGTCTTCGGTACGACCGCCGAAGAACTGCAGGCCGTCCAGTCCGAACGCTTCAGGTCGGCGGGCCTGGCCGAGGCGAAGATCCGCGCGGGGGAGCAGACCATCCGTGCCGCTGTCTCCAACGGCGTGAAGGTCTCCGTGAACATCGTCGTTCCCGGCACGGCCCACGTCGACCGGGTCGTCCACCTGGTCGAGTCGTACGGCCAGTTCGCGGACGTGCGGATGCTCACCAGCATCCAGGACGGGCCGGAGTCGATCGCGGCGATCTCCGAAGTACTGGCCCGGGTCGGTGCGGAGCCGGTGCTCCGGACGTTCACCGCCGGGACCTCCGACGAGCGCACCCTCTACCGGGCGCTCGGCAACCGTGCGGTGTACGTGAAGCGGCTGCTGCCCGTGCGGCTTCCGGAGACGTGTGCGTCGTGCCGGTTCAACAACGACACGGACTGCGAAGAGGGTTACTACGGCATCCGCCTCTACCTCACCGACCAGCCCGTGGCCGAGTTGCCGAGGAGCGGGATCGTGGAGGAGGTGCTGGCCTTCAAGGACGCCGAAGTCCGGAGGCTGACGAGCGAGTACGGCGCCGCTGCCTGAGCTGCGGCAGGAGCCGACCGCGCGTAGGAAGTCGGCCCGGCCGACTTCCTACGCCTGCGAGTGGGCCGGGCCGGCGGCGTCGAGGCGGCGGACGAGTTCGCGCAGGGCGCGGAGTTCGCGGTCGAGGGCTTCGGCGCCGTGGGGGGTGAGGGTGACCCAGGTGCGGGGGCGGCGGCCCGCGTAGCCCTTGGCGACGGCCACCAGGCCGGAGTCCTCCAGGACCTTGAGGTGGCGGGACAGGTTGCCGTCGGTGAGGCCGAGCTGTTCCTTGAGGAAGCCGAACTCGACGCTCTCGGCCTCGCGGGCGATCGCCAGGATGCCGAGCCGGACCCGTTGGTGGACGGTGTCGTCCAGGGCCAGGGTCGGGTGCTGCTCCTCGGCTTCGTCCGCAACGCTCATGGGGCGACCGTACGGGATGCCGCGGGCGAGCGGCGGGCCGCCGTCCACTGCGCCAGCCCGGCGGTCAGCAGGACCGCCGCCAGCAGCAGGGCCTTCGGCTGCGGGCCGTCGGCCCAGCCGCCGTCGCCCCGGTCGAGCCACGGCAGCCAGCCGCTCTCCCAGGGTGCCGCGAGGTAGGCGGTGAGCAGGGCCGTGTGGACGAGCCCGGCGCCGGTCACCAGGGGGCTGCGCTCGGTCAGCCCGAGGACGATCAGGCCGATGCCGACCGCGTACCAGGGCGAGGTGTAGGTGTTCGCGAGCACCGACAGGGCGAAGGGCACGCGGGGCGCGAACAGCAGGGCGAGCAGGACGGCGGTGAGCAGGATGCCGACGCCGGCCGCGGCGCCGAGCCAGCCGAGGCGGCGCGGGACGATCCCGCGGGCCTCGCCGCGCCGCCGGTACCAGCGGGCGAGGGCCAGCCAGGCGAGCGGGAGCAGCGCGTACCAGACGCCCCAGGCCAGGAAGCGGAGCACGGCGCCGTCGAAGTCGCCGGTTCGGCACGTGCCGTCCAGTGCGTGCGGCACGCAGAGGTCGATGAGCTCCGAGTAGGCGAAGGACGGGTACGAGGGGACGAATCGTCCGTTGGCGCCGAAGTTGTAGGCCTGGCCGGAGATCGGCACGGCGGCCAGGGCGAGCAGGCCGAACCCGAGCAGCGGCACCCCCGAGCCGCGCAGCCGGGTCCGGGCCCGGGCTCGGAGCCCTTCCGTCTCGGCGAGGAGTTCCGCCGGGCCGGCTCGGTGTGTTGACGCCATGATCCACCCCTTGTCACGCGCATACGCTTTGCTGTGCCATGAACTTTGCATCGCAAAGTGAGCTGCGGTCAAGGGCACTTGGGGCCGACGGCCACGCGAACGCCGAGGGCCCGCACGTTCGTGGCGAACGTGCGGGCCCCTTCGGGAGTGCGGGTTCAGCGGGTGGCGAGGGCCTCCAGGAGGCGGTCGAGGGAGGTGCCGAGGCCCCAGCGGGTGGAGAGTTCCTCGAGGGTCATCGGGTAGAGCGGCTCGCGGGGGAGGGCGGGGTCGAAGGCGGGGAGGGGGGCGTCGTCGGCGACGCGGACGACCTTGGGGGCGACGTCGAGGTAGGCGGCGCCCTCGACGATGTTGCGGCGGCGGGCCGGGGTGAGCCTGGAGCCGGGGTCGAGGGCGGCGGCGCGGATGGCCGGGAGGTCGCCGTACTCGTTGATCAGCTGGGCGGCGGTCTTCTCGCCGATGCCCTTGACGCCGGGCAGGCCGTCCGACGGGTCCCCGCGCAGGGCGGCCATGTCGGCGTACTGGGCGCCGCGCACGCCGTACTTCTCCAGCAGCAGCGCGTCGTCGGTGACCTGGAGGTTGCCCATGCCCTTGACCGGGTAGAGCACGGTGATCCCGCGGGCGTCGTCCACCAGCTGGAAGAGGTCGCGGTCGCCGGTGACGATCTGCACCGGCCCGGTGGCGCGGGCGGTGAGGGTGCCGATCACGTCGTCCGCCTCGTAGCCGGGGGAGCCGACCCGGGCGATGCCGAGGGCGTCCAGCACCTGCTCGATCACCGGGACCTGCGGGGCCAGCGTGTCGGGCACCTCCTCCTCGCCGTCCAGGGCGGCCTCGGCGACCCGGTGGGTCTTGTACGAGGGGACGAGGTCCACCCGCCACTGCGGGCGCCAGTCGGCGTCCATGCAGGCGACCAGCTGTTCGGGCCGGTGGTCGTGGACGAGCCGGGCGATGAAGTCCAGCAGGCCGCGGACGGCGTTGACCGGCTCACCCTGCGGCGAGCGCAGGGTGTCCGGTACGCCGAAGTAGGCCCGGAAGTACAGGCTGGCGGAGTCGAGCAGCATCAGGCGCGGTGCGGTCGGAGCGGTCACGCTCAGCATCATGCCGCACCGCGCCGACGGACGGGGCGGTTGTCAGTGCTCGTGCGGCCCGGCGCGGTGCACCGGGCCGTGGGCGTCGGCGCAGTGCTCGGCGTCGACGGCCGGGTCCCCGGGCCCGGCGATCTGGAGCAGCCGGCCCGTCTCGTCCTCGCCGACGTGGTCGACCTGGAGCGTGCTGTGGGTGATCCCGTACTCCGCGGCGAGGCGGCCCTGGAGCCGGCGCCGCACCGCGTGGCAGTCGCCGCCGGGGGTGACCAGGATGTGCGCGGACAGCGCGGGCTGGCCGGAGGTGATCTCCCAGATGTGCAGGTCGTGGATCTCCTCGACCAGCGGCTCGGTGACCATCCGGTCGGCCACCGCGTCCGGGTCGATCCCGGCGGGGGCGGCCTCCAGGAAGATCCGCCCGGAGTCCCGGACCAGCGCCACGCCGGCCTTGAGCATCAGTGCGACGACGATCAGCGAGGCGATCGCGTCGGCCCGGGCGAAGCCGGTGGTCACCACGACCACACCGGCGACGGCGGTGGCGATGAACGCGTACAGGTCGGTCAGCACGTGCTGGAAGGCGCCCTCGACGTTCAGCGAGCTGCGGTTGGCCTTGGACATGCACCAGGTGGCCGCGAGGTTGACCACGATCCCGACCAGCGCGGTGATCAGCACCAGCGAGCCGGTGACCTCCGGCGGCTCGAACAGCCGGGTGATCGCCTCGTAGCCCAGCCAGGCCGACAGCACCAGCAGGGTGACCCCGTTGGCCTGCGCGGAGAGGATCTCGGCACGCTTGAGGCCGTAGGTGTAGCCGCCCCGGGCCGGGCGGGCGGCGAGCCGCATGGCGATCAGCGCGAGCACGATCGAGGCGGCGTCGGTGAGCATGTGCGCCGCGTCCGAGATCAGCGCCAGGGACTTGGCCGCGAAGCCGACCGCGACCTCGCCGGCCATGAAGACGACGATCAGGGCGAGGGCGCTGAGCAGCCAGCGGCGGTCCGCGTCGGCGGCGACGCCGTGCGAGTGGCCGCCGTGGCCGCCGTGACCGTGCGAGTGGCCGCCGGAACCGTGCGCGTGCCCGCGCCCGCCGTTCCCGTGCGACTGCGAGGGCGAGTGCTCGTGGTCATGCGCATGATCATCGTGCGAATGCTCGTGCCCGGCCATGGAAGTCCTCTCTGGGCGCACGGGTGGGAAAGGGGGCGCGACGCGACCGCCCCGCAACCGAAGTGAACCGCAGAATCGACAAAGATCCAAAGGCTGTACTGGTGACCGTTGTCGTTCCCGTCCGGGCGGCCGGACCCGGTGCAGTCCGCAGCCGGTCAGCCGCCCGAACTCCCCTGCCCCCGCGCCCAGTTGCGCTACCCCAGCGCCAGCGTTTCGAGGACCGCCGCGGTGGCCTCCCGGACCAGCGCCCGCATCAGCCGCAGATCGTCCCCCTGCTCCGGGTGCCACTGCACCCCGAGCGTGAACCCCGGCCCCTCCACCGCCTCCACCGTCCCGTCCGGCGCGTGGGCGCTCACCCGCAGACCCGCCCCCAGCCGGTCGACGGCCTGGTGGTGGAAGGTCGGCACCTCCAGCTCGCTCTCCGGCAGCAGCCCGCCCAGCAGCGTCCCCGGCACCGGCCGCACCGGGTGGGTGCCGTACCGCCCGGGCAAGCCGCCGTGCACGTCCACCGGCACCACGTCCGGCAGGTGCTGCACCAGCGTCCCGCCGCACACCACGTTCAGGACCTGCATCCCCCGGCAGATCGCGAGCAGCGGCATCCCCGCCGCCAGCGCCGAGCGCAGCAGCGCGACCTCCCAGGCGTCCCGCTCCGGGGAGTCCACCTCGGTCGCCGGATGGGCCGGCTCCCCGTAGTACGCCGGGTCGATGTCCGGACCGCCCGCGATCACCAGGCCGTCCAGCCGGGCCAGCACCTCCGGCGCGCGCTCCGGGACGTCCGGCGGCAGCAGGACCGCGATCCCGCCCGAGTCCCGGACGTGCGCGGTGTACCGCTCGGGCAGCAGGGCCACCCGGCGGTCCCGCCAATCGCTCCAGCTCGCGTCCACCAGGTAGGTGCTGACGCCGATCAAAGGCCTGCGATCCATGGCGCGCATTCTCCCCCCGGGGCGCCTGATGCACCGTCAGCCACGCGCGTACGGCGCGCCACGCGCCACCCGGGCGCGCCACGGGCCGCCGGAGTGCGCCCGGGGCCGGTCGAGCGCGCCGCCGCCATCGCCCGTCGGCGCGCCACGGCCACCCGACACCCACCCGCCCTCTTCCGCCCCGCGAGTCGCAGGCCGTACGGTTCGCTGTGACCGCTTGATCTCGAAGAGTGATCGAGGAGGAGGGTTCGGCCATGCCCGAAATGTCCGAGGGCTCCGAACAGACCGCCGCCGCCGGCCCGCCGAGCACGCCCCGGCCACCGCTGACCCTGGACGGGCTGCGCGCCCTGGTGGACGCCGGCGAGGTGCACACCGTCGCGCTCGCCTTCACCGACATGCAGGGCCGGCTCCAGGGCAAGCGCTTCGCCGCCCGGTTCTTCCTCGACGAGGTCGCCGAGCACGGCGCCGAGGCCTGCGACTACCTGCTCGCCGTCGACGTCGACCTGAACACCGTGGACGGCTACGCCTTCTCCTCCTGGGCCACCGGCTACGGCGACTTCGCGATGCGCCCCGACCTCGGCACCCTGCGGCTGACCCCCTGGCAGCCCGGCACCGCCCAGGTCACCGCCGACCTCGCCCGGCACGGCGGCCACCCGGTGGACGCCGCCCCGCGCCAGCTGCTGCGCCGCCAGATCGACCGGCTCGCCGAGCACGGCCTGGCCGCCGACATCGGCACCGAACTGGAGTTCCTGGTCTTCCGCGACACCTACGAGCAGGCCTGGCTGGGCGGCTACCGCGGCCTGACCCCGGCGAACCTCTACAACGTGGACTACTCGATGCTGGGCACCGCCCGGGTCGAGCCGCTGCTGTCCCGGATCCGCACCGAGATGGCCGGCGCCGGCCTGGTGGTGGAGTCCGCCAAGGGCGAGTGCAACCTCGGCCAGCACGAGATCGCCTTCCGCTACGCCGACGCCCTCACCACCTGCGACCAGCACAGCGTCTACAAGACCGGCGCGAAGGAGATCGCCGCCCAACTCGGCTGCGCGCTCACCTTCATGGCCAAGTACGACGAGCGCGAGGGCAACAGCTGCCACATCCACCTCTCGCTGCGCGACGCCGTCGGCGCCCCCGCCTTCGCCGACCGCGACGGCCGGATGACGGACACCATGCGGCACTTCCTGGCCGGCCAGCTGGTCGCGCTGCGCGAGTTCAGCGTGCTGTACGCGCCGAACATCAACTCCTACAAGCGCTACCGCCCCGGCTCCTTCGCCCCGACCGCCGTCGCCTGGGGCCGGGACAACCGCACCTGCGCCTACCGGGTGGTCGGCCACGGCCCCGGCCTGCGGATGGAGAACCGGGTGCCGGGCGGCGACGTCAACCCGTACCTCGCGGTGGCCGGGATGATCGCGGCCGGCCTGCACGGGCTGCAGCGCAAGCTGGAGCTGCCCGCGCCCTGCCTCGGCAACGCCTACGCGGTCGAGGAGTACGCCCGGGTGCCCGGCTCGCTGCGCGAGGCGGCCGAGCTGTGGGCGGAGAGCGAACTGGCCCGCGAGGCCTTCGGCGACGACGTGGTCGAGCACTACCTGAACATGGCCCGGGTCGAGCAGTCCGCCTACGACGGGGCGGTCACCGACTGGGAGCGCTACCGATCCTTCGAACGGATGTGAGCCGTGACCGAGCCGAACCCGACCGCCCCGAAAAGCCCCGCCCCCGCGGCCCCCGAGCGCCCTGCGAGCCGCACCCCCGCGACCCCCGAGAACTGCACCGTCCGCAACCCCGCCACCGGCGAGGTGCTCGCCACCGTCCCGGACACCACCCCCGAGCAGCTGGACGCGGCCGTCCGCCGGGCGGTGCGGGCCCAGGAAGGCTGGGCCGCGCTCGCCCCCGGCGACCGCGCCCGGCTGCTGCGCCGCTTCGCCGACCAGGTCGACGTCCACGTCCCCGAGCTGGCCGCGCTGGAGGTGGCGGAGGCCGGCCACCTCCAGGCCAACGCCCGCTGGGAGGCCGGCAACGTCCGGGACCTGCTGGAGTACGCCGCCGGGGGAGTGGAGCGGCTGACCGGCCGGCAGATCCCGGTGGCCGGCGGCCTGGACGTGACCCTGCACGAGCCGGTCGGCGTGGTCGGGGTGATCGCGCCGTGGAACTTCCCGATGCCGATCGCCGCCTGGGGCTTCGCCCCCGCCCTGGCGGCCGGCAACGCCGTCCTGCTCAAGCCCGCCGAGGCCACCCCGCTGACCGCCCTGCGGCTGGCCGAACTCGCCCTCGCGGCGGGCCTGCCCGAGGGCCTGTTCCAGGTCGTCCCCGGCGCCGGCCCCGCCACCGGACGGGCGCTGGTGGACCACCCGGCCGTCCGCAAGATCGTCTTCACCGGCTCCACCGTCGTCGGCAAGGAGGTCGCCGCCCGCTGCGCCGCCCGCGCCAAGCGGGTCACCCTGGAACTCGGCGGCAAGAGCCCGAACATCGTCTTCGCCGACGCGGACCTGGCCCGCGCCGCCGACCCGATGTCCTTCGCCGACAACAGCGGCCAGGACTGCTGCGCCCGCAGCCGGATCCTGGTCCAGCGCGAGGTGTACGAGGACTTCCTCGCCCTGCTGCTGCCCGCCGTCGAGACCCTGCGCACCGGCGACCCGGCCGACCCGGAGACCCAGCTCGGCCCGCTGATCTCGGCCGCCCAGGTCCGCCGGGTGGCCTCCTACCTCACCCCCGAGCTGCCGGTGCTGGCCCGCGGCAAGGTCCCGGACGGGCCCGGCTACTGGTACCCGCCGACGGTGATCGCCCCGACGGACCCGCAGGTCCCGGCCGTCACCGAGGAGATCTTCGGCCCGGTCGCCGCCGTCCTGCCGTTCACCGACGAGGCCGACGCGCTGCGGCTGGCCAACGCCACCCGCTACGGCCTGTCCGGCTCGATCTGGACCCGGGACGTCGGCCGCGCGCTGCGCCTGGCCCGGGGAGTACGGGCCGGCAACCTGTCGGTCAACTCGCACTCCTCGGTGCGCTACTGGACGCCCTTCGGCGGCTTCGGCGAGTCCGGGGTGGGGCGCGAGCTGGGGCCGGACGCGCTGCGCCACTTCACCGAGACCAAGAACGTCTTCATCCACAGCGAGATCCCGAGCGCCACCCAGAGCGAGGAGTGACAGCCCGATGAGCGAGAAGCACGCCGCGCAGGACGGGACCGTCTGCCGCCGGCTGGTCGGCCGCACCGCCGTGGTCACCGGGGCGGGCAGCGGCATCGGCCTGGCCGCCGCCCGCCGGCTCGCCTCGGAGGGGGCGCGGGTGGTCTGCGCCGACCTCGACGAGGAGACCGGGCGGGCCGCCGCCAAGGAGGTCGGCGGCCTGTTCGTGCACACCGACGTCACCGACCCGTACATGGTCGAGGCGCTCTTCGACGAGGCGTACGAGACCTACGGCAGCGTGGACGTCGCGTTCAACAACGCGGGCATCTCGCCGCCCGAGGACGACTCGATCCTGACCACCGGCCTGGACGCCTGGCGCAAGGTCCAGGAGGTCAACCTGACCTCGGTCTACCTGTGCTGCAAGGCCGCGCTGCCGTACATGCGCCGGCACGGCCGGGGCTCGATCATCAACACGGCCAGCTTCGTGGCCCGGATGGGCGCGGCCACCTCGCAGATCTCCTACACCGCCTCCAAGGGCGGGGTGCTGGCGATGTCCCGCGAGCTGGGCGTGCAGTTCGCCCGGGAGGGCATCCGGGTCAACGCGCTCTCGCCCGGGCCGGTGGACACCCCGCTGCTGCGCGAGCTGTTCGCGAAGGACCCGGAGCGGGCCGCCCGCCGGCTGGTGCACATCCCGCTCGGCCGGTTCGCCCGGGCCGAGGAGATCGCCGCCGCGGTGGCCTTCCTGGCCAGCGACGACTCCTCGTTCATCACGGCGAGCGAGTTCCTGGTGGACGGCGGCATCTCCGGGGCGTACGTGACCCCGCTGTAGCCGCCGGACGCCCGCGCGCCGGGTTCTCACCGGAATCTCATCGAAAACGGCGGGAATTCCCGGTTGCGCTGATTTCGCGTTTATCCGGCTGCCCTTAGATTCTCTGTCGTGAGCGAGCAGATTCCCGCCGGGTGGTACCCGGACCCCAAGGACACCACCGGCGATCCGCGGTCGCAGCGGTGGTGGGACGGCAAGGGCTGGACGGCCTCCACCCGGCCCGCGCCCTCGGACGCCCCGGCGCCGGCCGCTCCGGAGGCGGAGCCGGCGGCCGCCGCGGGCCCGGGGCCGGGAGCGGCCGGGCAGCCCACGGTGCTGGAGGGCGAGGTGCTGGAGAGCGGCCCGACCGTCCGCTACCCGGAGCCGCCGCCCTTCGGCGCCGCCTACGGCTCGCCCGCCGGGGCGCCGCGCAAGCCCCGGCGCAAGCCCTCGAAGCTGGTGGTGGCGACCACCCTGGCCGCGCTGCTCGGCCTGGGCGCCGGCTCCGGGATCACCTACCTCGCGATGGACGGCCACGGGGACCGCCACCAGCGCAGCGCCCGCCCGGCCCCGCAGGGCGGCGGCCACGGCCCGTGGGGCGGCCTCCCGGACTTCGGCGACCCGGGCAACGGTGACGGCGGTAACGGCGGCAACGGTGGCAGCGGCGGGAGCGGCAAGGGCGGCAACGGGGACGGCAAGGGCGGCGGCAGGGTCCGCCCCGGCGCCGACCAGGCGATCGACGTGGTGAACCGGCTCACCCTGCCCGTCCCGGACGGCTGGGAGGCCGGCACCACCCCGCAGGGTTACGCCATGCTCAGCGTCGGCTCGTACACCTGCGCGGACGGCAAGGGCGAGTGCTCGCTCGGCGGGGTGAACACCGGCCGGATCGACGGCGGCGGCAGCGACGTCCAGGCGGCGGCGAAGGCCGACGTCGAGAAGGCCGCCAAGGACGCGTACGGCGAGGTCACCGGGCACGAGGAGCTCAAGTCCGAGGCCGTGAAGGTCAACGGGCAGGACGGCTACCTGGTCCGCTGGAAGGTGAACGCGCCCAAGGGCAACAACGGCTACGTGCAGACCGTGGTCTTCCCGTCCGCCGACGGGAAGTCGCTGGTCTCGGTGCACTTCGGCTTCGACATCGCCGACAAGGCGCCGGACGTCGCGGTGATGGACACCGTGGTCAAGGGCATCACCGCCTACAAGGGCAAGCTGCCGAGCATCCCGGGGCTGCCCGGGGGCGGGTCCGGCGGGGCCGGCGGGTCCGGCGCGGGCGGCGCCGGGGGCACCACCACCTGAGCCCCGCGCTCCTCACACGGCGGCGGCCCACCCGGAGGATTCCCTCCCGGGTGGGC
>NZ_JBEXJK010000169.1:0-16739 GCF_040609095.1 Kitasatospora sp. NPDC004799 | reverse complement strand
CGCCGCCTAGCACCTCCCGCGCCGCC
Organism: Kitasatospora sp. NPDC004799; assembly: GCF_040609095.1. NCBI lineage: Bacteria > Bacillati > Actinomycetota > Actinomycetes > Kitasatosporales > Streptomycetaceae > Kitasatospora > Kitasatospora sp. NPDC004799. Next base: position 16,713 of record NZ_JBEXJK010000169.1, on the reverse strand, counting down.
GCCGGCTCCTGCAGCGCCGCGACCACCCGCAGCTGGCTGCGCTCCGCCATGTCCCGCGCCAGCCGCAGCAGCGTGCCGGTCTGCTCGACGGCGAGCCCCGCCCCCAGGTCCTCGGCCAGCACGGTGAGCTGCCGGTGCGCCCAGGGCACCTCGGCGGCCACGTCGAGGTCCAGCACCCCGGCCCCGGTCAGCAGCACCGCGGCGAACGCGAGATGGCGCAGCATGCCGTCGGAGGCCTGGTCGGCCCCGGTCCGCCCGAGGACGCCCTCGTCGAACACGGCGAGGACCCGCCGCACGCCCGCGCTCTCGCGCTCGGCCAGGGTGAGCCCGAGCAGCGGGTGCGGCGCGGCGGACTGCACGGCGCGCAGCAGCTGCCCGTACCGGCGCGGGCACTCGTTGCTCAGCCGGCCGACGACGGCGGAGATGTTGGCGGCGTTGCTGCGCAGCCGGGCCTGCGGGTCGGCCCGGGCCCAGCCGCGCATCAGCGCCGGGACGGGGTGCAGCGGGAAGACCTCGCGCAGCGCGGTGAGCAGGTCCTCGGTGGCGGCGAGCACGAGGCACTCCCCAGCCGAGGAGCCCGCGACCCGCAGCGGCAGCTGCGCGGTGATCATCGTGCCGCTGGGGAACGGCGCCCGGATGTCGCCCTGGCGGGTGTCGTTGTGCCAGCAGACGTTGACCCGCCGGTTGCGGACGTCCTGCTCGCCGGTGTCCATCAGGGTCCGGCCGTCGAGGGTGAGCGACTCCCGGGCGATCCGGACCGGGCCGTCGGTGCGGACCACCACGTCGAGCCGGATCAACCCGTGCGGCGAGCGGACGGTGCAGCCCAGGTTGATCGCGTCCCGCCCGTGCGGGACGCACCCGGCCAGGCCGCCGCGGACGGGCCCGGCGAGCGGGCCGGTGCGCCCGGGCAGCCCGTCCAGCGAGTCGGCGATCTCCTCGCCGAGCGCGAGCCGGGAGAGCACGGCCAGCGCGTCGAGGGCGTTGGACTTGCCGACCCCGGCGGGCCCGTGCAGCACGGTGAGGGGCGCGAGCGGCAGCACCGCGCGCCGGTAGGACTTGAACGAGGTGAGCCGGAGCTCCTCGACGGTGGGGCGCGGCACGGGCGGCCGGTCGGGCCCCGGGGCGCCCGGCCGGAGGTGGGACGGCCCTGCGGGCCTGGTGGCGTCGCGGTTCACCCGTCGGACGTTAGCCGCAGACCGACCGGCAGAAACGTGCCTGCGCGGCAGATTCATCCCAACGTGGCGCTCAGCGCCGGTACGCGGCCACCGTCACCGAGGCCGTCACCTCGACCGGATCCGGCAGCTCGGCGAGCGCGGCACCGAGCCGCTGCGGGTCGGTGTGCCAGGCGCTCGGCCCCATCCCGACGACGGTGCGCACGTCCTGCGGGCCGAGCCGCAGGGTGAACTCGACCTCCCGCCGCCCCGCGGGCTCCAGGTACGGACCGAGCTTCTCGTCGATCCGCCGCTGCTTCTCCTCGTCCACCGACAACAGCCCCAGCGCGTCCACGAGTTCGCGCAGGTGGCGGGCGGTCGGCGAGACCAGCAGCAGGGTGCCGCCGGGGCGCAGCACCCGGCGGATCTCGGGCCCGTTGCGCGGGGCGAAGACGTTGAGCACCAGCTCGGCCGAGGCGTCCCGCAGCGGCAGCGGGCGCCAGGCGTCGCAGACCACGGCGCCGACCCGGGGGTGCGCCTTGGCGGCGCGGCGCAGCGCGAACTTGGAGATGTCGAGGGCCGCGCCGACGGTGCCGGGCAGGGCGTCCAGCACCTGCGCCAGGTAGTGGCCGGTGCCGGCGCCGAGGTCGGCGACCAGGCCGTCGGACTCGCCGACGGCGGCGGAGGCGGCCTGCGCCAGCGCCTCGGCGATCGGCCGGTAGTGCCCGGCGGCGAGGAAGTCCGCGCGGGCCGCGACCATCTCCGCGGTGTCACCGGTGCCGGTGTGGGCGTCGCCGGCGAGGAGGCTGACATAGCCCTGCTTGGCGAGGTCGAAGCTGTGCCCGGCCGGGCAGCGCAGGCTGCGGTCGTGCCGGGTGAGGGCCTGCGCGCAGTGCGGGCAGGCCAGGTAGCGCTCGATGTCCTGGAGCAAGGTTCCGTCTTCTCTCGCCGTACGCCCCGGCCGGTCGGGGCGCCAGCCAGCCTAACGACCCCGGCGGGCCCGACGCCCCGGGCGGGCACCCCGGGCAGGCGCCCGGCCACGCATCCGGCCACGCCGGCGGGCCCTACCGCGCACCCGTCCCGAGCCCCAGCCCCTGCCCCGCGAGCACCCGCCCCCGGGCCGCCCCGGCCCACTCCGCCCCGACCCGCAGCGCCAGCGCCACCAGCGCCTCCGGCGCGCCGGCCCGGCCCCGGACCCCGGGGAAGGCGTTGACGTCCACGATGACCGGCTCTGCCGGCCCGTCGAGCAGGTCGACGCCGTACACGTCGAGCCCGAACACCTCGCCGACGCGCAGCGCGAGCGCGGCCCGCGCGGCGGACGGCTCCCAGTCCTCCGCCCGCCCCGACTTCCCCGTGCCGGTGGCGAGTTCGGACTGCCGGCGGGCCGCGAACACCTGCCCGTCCACCACCCACAGCTTCTGGTCCCAGCCGGTCCCCGGGACGAACGGCTGCGTGACGACCGGCTCCTCGGGCCAGCGGTCGGCGAGTTCGCGCAAGCGGGCCGGCCCGTCCACCCGGGCGACCAGGTCGTGCCGCCTGCTGTGCCGGCTCTTGACCACGAACGGGTAGGCCGGAGCGGTGAGTTCGCCCAGCCGCCCGGCCGCTTCGGTGGCCGCGAAGGGCAGCCCGGCCGCGCGGGCGAGGCCCGCCATCCGCACTCGGTCCTGGCACAGCCCGGTGGCCGCCGCCGAGTTGACCACCGGCGCGCCCCGTCGCTCCAGCTCCGCCGCCAGCGCCAGGGCCCGCGGGGTACGGGCCTTGAGCAGGTAGACGTCCGCGAGCCCGGTCACCGGCCCCTCGGGCGGGACGGCCGCCACCTCGTGCCCCCCGCGCACCAGCAGTTCGGCCGCCGCCGCCAGCACCGGGTGCCCCGGATCCCCGGTGATCAGCCCGACCTTCACCGCAACTCCCCCTCACCGAGGCCCAGTTGCCCGTACGGGTCGCCGCCCGCGGACACCAGCGCGGCGGCGGCCCCGTCCGGCACCAGCGCGGCGGTACGCCCACCGGGCACCGACACGGCCGTCCCGCTGCGCGCGAGCCGCAGCACCGCCCGGGCGACCCGGGCCACCGCGTCCGGCACCTGCCGGAAGCTCGGGAAGTCGTTGACGTCCACCACCACCGGCCCGTCCGGCCCCAGCAGCACGTCCACCCCGTACAGGTCGAGCCCGAACACCTCGCCGACCTGCGCCACGATCCGCGCGACGCTCCCCGGCAGCGGCACCTGCCGTTCGCGCACGCCCTGCCCGGGGTGCAGCGGGGAGGAACGTTCCGTCGCGAACAGCTCCCCGTCGACGCAGTACACCTTGAGGTCGGTCCCGGAGTTGGGCACGTACGGCTGCGCGATCAGCAGCCCCTCCCCCGCCAGCTCCGGCCCGACCTCCAGCAACTGGTCAGGGCTGCGCACCAGCCGGACGGCGCGCCCCGAGCTGCCGTCGGCGGGCTTGACCACCAGCGGGTACTCGGCGGCCGGGACCTCCGCCAGCCGTTCCCAGCGCGCGGCCGCGTACGTCACTGGGACGGGCAGGCCGCGGGTGCGGCCGATGACCGCGGCGAGCGCCTTGTCCCGGACCCCGCGGATCGAGCGCACGTCGTTCACCGTGGTGAGGCCGACGGCAGCGGCCGACTCCAGCAGGGTCAGCCCGGGCCCGCCGGACACGGTCTTGAGCACCCAGGCGTCGTGGCTGCCGGCCCGGACCTCCTCGGAGATCGCCAGCAGCGAGTCCCCCGGGCGCAGCACGTCCACCCGGTGCCCCCACGCCGTCAGTTGGCGTGCCACGTCGAGCGGCATGCCGTCGTGCCGGTAGTGTTCCTCCACCAGAAAGCAGAGCCTCATGGGCCTGTCTTCCCCCTTGCCTCGCCGAGTGCAGACGTCCGCCGTCCCCCTCGGCAGAGCTGTAAAGGCCCAGCATGCACGCCGTGTCCGCACAAGATCGCTGCGGGTGGGTAAGCGTTCGGCAACAATCGGCTCCCCGGTCGGCGGCGACGGGCCCGACGCCCCGACAAACCGCTGGCGCCACGCCTCCGCCCCCTGCTTGGATGCACGCCGTGACCCCTGCTGATCATGCTCCCGACCGCCCCCTGCTCGACGAGATCGAGCGCTACTACGACGCCGCGCCGCGCAGTGCCGCCCGCGCCGAGGACTTCGGTCCGCTGACCCTGTTCGTCCGCGCGGGCGACACCGGCTGGCACTACTACGCCCGCCCGACCCTCGGCCACACCGGCCCGGCCGCCACCGCCGAGGACGTCCGCCGGGTGCTGGAGCGGCAGCGGGAGCTGGGCGCGCCGGAGGCCTTCGAGTGGGTGGCCGAGCAGAACCCGGAGCTGCGCGCGGCGGTCGAGGCGGCGGGCCTGACGGTGCACGAGCACCCGCTGCTGGTGCTGGGCCCGCAGGACGAGCCGGGCCCGGCGCCCGTGCTGCCCGAGCGGGTGGAGGTCCGGGTGCTGGCGCCGGACGCGCCGGAGCTGGCGGAGGCGGTCGCCGTCCCGCACGTCGCCTTCGGTGCTCCGGGCACCGCCGTCGGCACCGCCGGTGCGGCCGAACTGGCCGGGAGCGCGGCACTGGTGACGGCCGACGGGGGCGTGGCCCGGATCGCCCGGCGGATCGCCGACGGCTTCACCGTGCAGGCCGCCGCCCTGGACGGCGGCTCGGTGCTGTGCGCCGGCCAGTACAACCCGGTGGGCGCGGTCGGCGAGCTGGTGGGCGTGGGCACCCTGCCCGCCGCCCGGCGACGCGGCCTGGGCCTGGCGGTCACCGCCGTCCTGGTCGGGCACGCCCGGGCCAACGGGGTGCGGACGGTGTTCCTGTCCGCCTCCGACGAGGACGTCGCCCGGATCTACCGCCGGGCCGGCTTCCGGCCGTTCGCGACGGCCCTGATCGCGGAGCCCGCCGCCCCGTAGGAGCCCGCCGCCCGATAGGAGACCCCGCCCGGTGGGAGGCCCCCGCCGGGCAGGAGGCCCCCACTCCACACGACGGAGCCCACGCCGCAACCGCCCGCGAGGCCCCGGCGGGGACGGCGCCCGTCAGTCGTCGTCCTCGTCCTCCTCGTCGGCCCCGGTGACGCCCTCCCCCTCCGCCTCGTCGACCACCCAGGCCGCCAGCCGCTCGGCCACGCCCGACACCCCGAGCCGCCCCTCGCGGATGGCCCGGGAGAGGCTGCGCACCTCGCGCGCGGTGGTGGCGACGGTGCAGCCGCTGGCGACCAGGTAGGCGTAGGCGACGGCGGTCGCGAAGAGTTCGTTGGTCTTCTCCAGCGCGGGCACCCGGATCAGCTGGTGCATCAGCGCGGCGGCGCGGTCCTGCGGCTCGGGGTAGACCGCGATGTCGAATATCTCGGCCTGGTGCCGGGTGACGGCCGCGAGCAGCGAGCCGTAGTCGGTGACCTGCGGATCACCGGGCGTGTACTGTTCGGCGGTCATGAGCAGCCACGAGAGGTCGACCTCCAGCTTCAACGGCGCACGTCCTGGAGGTCGCCCGGCTCCGCGAACTCGGCGAGGAAGGCCGACTCGTACTCCTTCATGAACTGCGCGGCGGCGTCCACGAAGGCCCGTCCGGACTCGCCCATGTCCTGCTGGACCAGGCGCTCGATGTACTGGTTCATGGAGATCCCCTGCTGCTCCGCCCGTTCCCGGGCCATCTCGGCGGTCGTGGCGTCGACCCGCACGTTCAGCTGCTTCTTACCCATGACGCTCAAGCTAGCGCTCAAGTGCTAGCACAACAAGGGCGCGTGCACACCGCCCGCACACCTGCCGCACGCCCCCGCGCAACCTCGCCGTCACCCACGGTCGGATCCGGGTCTCCGCCCGCCGGCCGCCGTCCCGCCACCAGGACGAGCGGGACTTGAAGAGTGCCCCACCGTCCGCGACCCTGAGAACCCCCTGCGTTCCCCCGAGCGGGCGCCGACCGGTGCGGAGGCCGACCGAATGACAGCCATGTTCGACCAGGAGCTGCGCGAGCAGCTCGCCCAGGCCCGCCGGGACCTCGCGGCGGCCCGGGCCGAAGGGGACGCCGACGGCGTCCAGGCGTACGAGGGCCGGATCGCCACGCTCCTGCGGCTCGCCGCCCAGCACGGCATCGACCTCCCGCACAGCGCCGACGAGGAGGAGCACAACGAGTAGCCCCCGGACGCGCGGGAGGCGGTCACCCCGAACGGGTGACCGCCTCCTCCGCTCGCCTGTCGGCGCCCGGGATCACTCCCCGGCCGGCTCCAGGACCGCCACGCACTCGAAGTGGTGCGTCATCGGGAACAGGTCGAAGGCCCGCAGCGACACCGGCCGGTAGCCGCCCTCGCGGAAGAACTTCAGGTCCCGGGCGAGCGCCGCCGGGTCGCAGGCCACGTACGCGATCCGGCGCGCCTCCAGGCCGACCAGGTGGGCGACGGTCTCGCGGCCGGCGCCCGAGCGCGGCGGGTCCAGCACGATCAGGTCGGTGGCGGTGATGCCGGTGCGCGGCAGCAGCGTCTCGACCCGGTCGCACTCGATCCGCACGTTGTCCAGCGCGGCCAGGTTGTGCCGGGCGTCGACCACGGCCTGCTTGGCGGACTCGATGCCGAGCACCGCGCCGTCCTCGCCGACCCGGTCGGCCAGCGCGCCCGCGAACAGGCCGACGCCGCAGTACAGGTCGAGCGCGTTCTCGCCCCACTGCGGGTCCAGCCCGTCCAGCACGGCGTCGACCAGGGTGTCCGGCGCCTCCGGGTGGATCTGCCAGAAGCCGCCGTTGCTGACCCGCCAGGTCCGCCCGGCGGCCCGCTCGCGAACGAAGCCGCGCCCGTGCACCTTGTGCACGTCGCCCTGGTCGTCCACCCGGGCGATCGACACCGGCTTGTCCAGCTCGACCAGCGGCAGCTGGGCGCCGTCGCGCGGGGTGAGCACCACCTGGCGGTCCGAGGAGCCGGTCGCGGCGATCGCCTCGACGCTCGCCACACCCGGCCAGTCCCGGGCCTCGATGCCCAGCTCGGTGACGCCCTCGGCGGCGATCAGGCAGCGGTCCACCGGCTGCACCTCGTGCGAGCGGTGCTTGCGCAGGCCGACCTTGCCGGTCTCCGCGTCCACCGCGTACTGCACCCGGGTGCGCCAGGCCGGCACCTGCCCGGCCGGGAGCTTGCCGCCGACCGGCTCGACGCTGCCGTCCCAGCCCGCCTCGGCCGGGGTGAGCCCGGCCAGCTTGGCCAGCTGCTCGGTCAGCACCGCCGCCTTGAGCTTGCGCTGCCCGCCCGGGGTGACGTGCTGCCAGTCGCAGCCGCCGCACTTGCCCGGACCGGCGAACGGGCAGGGCGCCTCGATCCGGTCCTTGGCCGGCTCCAGCACCTCCACCGCGTCGGCCCGCAGGAACCGCGAGGTGGTGGTCCCGTCGGTCACCAGCGCGACGACCTTCTCGCCGGGCAGCGCGTGCCGCACGAACAGCACCCGCCCCTCGTGCCGGGCCACGCAGTGCCCGCCGCCGTGCGCGACCGGGCCGACCTCGACCTCGTAGCGCTGCCCGGCCAGCGGCTCCCCGGAGGGCGCCTCGGGCCGCGACGGCCGCGCGGCGGCGGTGCGCAGCGCCTTGGGCGGCCGCACCGCCTGCTTGCGCGGCGCCTTCCGGCCGGCGCTGGCGGCGCCCTTCGGCGCGCCCTGACCGGCGTCCTTGCCCGCCGCCCTGCCGGAACCCGCGCCCCTGCCGGAACCAGCCGCCTTGCCGGCGCCCCGGCCCGAGCCCTTCCCGGCGTCCGGGCCGGCGGACTCCCGGTCCGCCCGCTCGCCCGGGACGATCGGCGCGGTACGCGCGGTGAGGCCGTCGCGGTCGGTGGCCTCCGGACGGGCCGGACGGCCCCAGCGCGGCCGGGAGACCTGCCCGGGCTGGGAGCCGCCCCGGCGGGCGCCCTTGCCGGAGGAACCCGAGGAACGGGGCGGAGTGTTGCGCGTCACTGGGAGGAGTCCTTGCTGCGGTCGGAGGTGTCACCGGCGTTCGTACCGGTGGAGGAATCCTTCGACTTTACGGCCTTCGGCGCGCGCGGCTCGCCACGCCGGACGGCACCCGGCGCCGACCAGGCCTTCTGCGGCTTGCGCCGCTCCGAGGACTCCAACTGCCACGGTACCGAGGTGACCATCACCCCGGGCTTGAACAGCAGCCGCCCCTTGAGCCGCAGCGCGCTCTGGTTGTGCAGCAGGTGCTCGTACCAGTGGCCGACGACGTACTCCGGGATGTAGACCGAGACCACGTCCCGCGGGCTGCTGCGCCGCAGGTTCTTCACGTACTCCAGGACCGGCCCGGTGACCTCGCGGTACGGCGAGTCCAGCACCTTGAGCGGCACCTCGATGCCGCGCTCGTCCCACTCCCGCCGCAGCGCCGCCGTGTCCGCCGGGTCGACGTTGACCGTCACGGCCTCCAGCGTGTGGGCCCGGGCCAGCCGGGCGTACGCCAGGGCGCGCAGCGCCGGCTTGTGCAGCTTGGAGACCAGCACGATGGCGTGCACCCGGGTGGGCAGCACCACGTCGTCCGGCTCCTCGGCGGCGGTGAGCTCGTCGGAGACCCGGTCGTAGTGGCGCCGGATGCCCTTCATCATCACGAACAGCACGGCCATCGCGGCGATCGCGATCCAGGCGTGGCCGATCTTGGTGACCAGGACGACGATCAGCACGGCCATGGTCATCACCAGGCCGAAGGCGTTGATCGCCCGGCTGCGCTGCATGCGGCGGCGCTCGGCCGGGTCGGTCTCGGTGCGCAGCAGCCGGGTCCAGTGCCGGATCATGCCGGACTGGCTCATGTTGAAGGCGACGAAGACGCCGACGATGTAGAGCTGGATCAGCCGGTTCGGGTCCGCGTCGAACGCGATGATCAGCAGGACCGCCGCGATCGCCAGCAGGATGATGCCGTTGGAGAAGGCCAGCCGGTCGCCGCGGGTGTGCAGCTGGCGCGGCAGGTAGCGGTCCTGGGCGAGGATCGAGCCGAGCACCGGGAAGCCGTTGAAGGCGGTGTTGGCGGCGAGCACCAGGATCAGCCCGGTGACGGCCGCGACGAAGTAGAAGCCGGGCGTGAAGTTGTTGAACACGGCCTCGCTGATCTGCGCCAGCGCGGTCTTCTGGTGGTAGTCCGGCGAGGCGCCGACGAGCTGCTCGGCCGGGTTCTCGGCCATCTGGACCCCGGTCAGCCGGGCCAGCCAGATGATGCCCATGAACATCACGACGGCGATGCTCGCCATCATCAGCAGCGTGGTGGCGGCGTTCTTGCTCTTCGGCTTGCGGAAGGCCGGCACGCCGTTGGAGATCGCCTCCACACCGGTGAGCGCGGCACAGCCCGAGGAGAAGGACTTCAGCAGCAGGAACACCATCGCGAAGCCGGCCAGCGAGTCGTTGCCGGGGGTGGCGGCGAGGTGGAAGCCGGAGCTCTCGGCGGGCATGTCCTGGCCGAGCGCGAAGTGTCGGAACACGCCGTAGCCGACCATCCCGATGACGCCGACCATGAAGGCGTAGGTGGGAATGGCGAAGGCACTCCCGGACTCGCGCACCCCGCGCAGGTTCATGCCCATCAGCAGCACGACCACGACCACGGACACGACCGTTTCGTGGCCGCGCAGCGCGGGCACGGCGGAGACGACGTTGGCGACGCCCGAGGTGGTCGACACGGCCACGGTGAGCACGTAGTCGACCATCAGCGCGCTGGCGACCACCAGGCCGGCGGCCGGACCGTGGTTGACGGTCGCGACCTCGTAGTCACCGCCACCGCTGGGGTAGGCGTGCACGTTCTGCCGGTACGAGGCGACCACGGCGAGCATCACGATCGCCACGACGACGCCGATCTGCCAGGAGAAGTGGATCGCCGAGGCGCCCGCGATCGAGAGGGTGAGCAGGATTTCCTCGGGGGCGTACGCGACCGAGGAGAGCGCGTCCGAGGCGAACACGGGCAGCGCGATCCGCTTGGGCAGAAGCGTCTCGCCCAGCTTGTCGCTGCGTAGGGCGCGCCCGATCAGGATGCGTTTCGGAAGGTCAGTCGGCATAGGCACGTTAAGGAATCGTAGGGGCTTCCCGGTCGGGGCTCCGCCGTTTGTCCCCCCCTTCGTCGCGACTGCGTTCGGTGGACCGGCTAGCGTGTCGGATACGAGTCGGCGGGCAACACTCTGGTTGTCGAGCGTTGCCGGGTCGGCGCCCCCACGAGGAACCTCGTCCCGGACGACCGGGCGGGAAACGGAGCTGAACGGTGTTTGCGCAGGTCAAGGCCCCTTCGGGACGGGTGAGGTAAGCGCCGGTGCACATCGTGATCATGGGCTGCGGCCGCGTGGGCTCCGCCCTCGCCAGAGCACTCGAGAAACAGGGCCATTCGGTGGCCGTGGTCGACCAGGACCCGACCTCGTTCCGTCGGCTGGGCGCCGGGTTCAACGGGCGCCGGGTCACCGGTGTCGGCTTCGACCAGGACACCCTGCGCGAGGCGGGCATCGAGGAGGCAGGCGCCTTCGCCGCGGTCTCCAGCGGAGACAACTCCAACATCATCGCCGCGCGCGTCGCCCGGGAGAACTTCGGCGTCGAGAACGTCGCCGCCCGGATCTACGACCCCCGCCGCGCCGAGGTCTACCAGCGCCTGGGCATCCCCACCGTGGCGACGGTCCGCTGGACCGCCGACCAGATGCTGCGCCGGCTGCTGCCGAGCGGCGCCGAGCCGCTGTGGCAGGACCCGAGCGGTGCCGTGCAGCTCGCCGAGGTCGCGTACGACCCGCGCTGGATCGGCCACCGGATCAGCCTGCTGGAGGAGGCCTCCGGCGCCCGGGTGGCGTTCGTCACCCGGCTCGGCGAGGGCGTGCTCCCCTCGCCGCAGATGGTGGTGCAGGAGGGCGACCTGGTGCACGTGATGCTGCGCCGGGCCGACCTGACGGCCGTCGAGGCCGCGTTCGCGCAGGGGCCGAAGGAGGAGGGTCACTGATGCGGGTCGCCATTGCCGGGGCCGGTGCCGTGGGCCGCTCGATCGCGGGCGAGCTGCTGGAGAACGGCCACGAGGTCCTGCTGATAGACAAGAACCCCAATTCCATCTCGGTGGAGCGGGTCCCGATGGCGGAGTGGCTGCTGGCCGACGCCTGCGAGATCACCTCGCTGGACGAGGCCGCGCTCCAGCGCTGCCACGTGGTGATCGCCGCGACCGGTGACGACAAGGTCAACCTGGTCGTCTCGCTGCTCGCCAAGACCGAGTACGCGGTGCCGCGGGTGGTCGCCCGGGTGAACAACCCCAAGAACGAGTGGCTCTTCAACGAGTCCTGGGGCGTGGACGTGGCCGTCTCCACCCCGCGCCTGATGTCCGCACTGGTCGAGGAGGCGGTCAGCGTCGGCGACCTGGTCCGCCTGATGCGCTTCAGCCAGGGCAACGCCAACCTGGTCGAGCTGACCCTGGCCTCCGACACCGAGCTGGTCGGCACCCGGGTCGGCGACGTGGCCTGGCCGCAGGACACCGCGCTGGTGACCATCATCCGCGAGGGCCGGGTGCTGGTGCCGGGCAAGGACGACACCCTGGAGGGCGGCGACGAGCTGCTCTTCGTCGCCGCGCAGGAGCGCGAGGAGGAGCTGGAGCTGCTGCTCTCGGGCGCCTCGGGCGCCCAGTAGCCCCCGGCACGACCGCACGGAAGGGCCCGCACCCCGATGGGGAGTGCGGGCCCTTCCGCCGTGCTCGGCCGGGAGGCGGCTACCTCGCCGGCTCCTCCTCGTCCAGCTGCGCCTTGATCGGCGGCGGCGCCTTCAGCAGGATCTGCCAGGTCACGTACATCGCCAGCAGCAGCGGCGGGATGCCGAGGGCGACCTTCAGCCAGCCCAGCAGGTTGACGTTGTGGGTGAAGTACAGCGGGAAGAGGATCAGCGGCTTGGCGCCCATGATCACCACCCAGGCCCAGGTCGCCTTGGTGTAGGCGGCCAGGCGGCCCGGGTTCTCCTTGCGCCAGGTGAACATCTCGCCGGTGATCGGGCCGAGCATCACCCCGATCATCGGCCAGCGCACCAGGGCGGAGGTCGCCAGGGCGACGCAGTAGCCGACGTTCCAGAGCAGGCCGGGCAGGTAGAAGTCCTCGGCCTTGCCGCTCTTCATCGAGATCCAGGCGCCGAGCGCGACGCCGAACACCCCGCTGAAGGCGTGCTGGATGGTCTCCCGCCGCGCCAGCCTGGCCACCACGAACAGGGCGCTCAGGCCCAGCGCGGCCCAGGCCGCGGTGCTGACCTGGTGGGTCAGGTTGTACGTGACGATGAAGACCAGGCCGGGGAGCGTCATGTCGATCATGCCGCGCACGCCGCCGAAGGCCTGGAGCACGGTGTCGGCGGCCTCCTTGGAGGCGGCCTTGCGGGCGGCCTCCGCGTCCGCGTCCACGTGGCCGACGGCAGGGTCGAGCTGGGCGGCGGTCTCGCCGCCGGGCTGGTTGCTCACGCTGATTCGCTCCCGTGTCCGACCGGACGCAGCTCGTATCGGGGGTTGAACAGCACGCGGTGCCCGCGTGCGTGACTGATCCGACCGCTGGCGACCAGCCGGCGGCCGGGCTCTATCCCGGCGATCGAGCGGCGCCCGAGCCAGACCACGTCCAGCGCCTCGGTGCCGTCGAAGAGTTCGGCCTCCAGGGCGGGCACCCCCGCCCGGGGGCGCAGCGTCACCGTGCGCAGCGTGCCCGCGACGGTGACCAGCTCGCGGTCCCCGCAGCCGGCGATCGGCGTGCAGCCGGACTCCGCGGCGCTCTCCTGACGCAGCTCCTCGGCGGCCAGCTCCTCGGCCGAGGAGGTCAGCCGGCTGAGCATGCGGCGGAACCGCCCCTGCGGCTGGCCGCTGCTGTTGTCACCACTCATGTCGGAAGGGTACCGGTTTCCGGCCCCCTGGCGGCAGGTCGTACGGCCGCCGGGGGCACTCGCGGTCAGCTCTCGAACCGGTATCCCATGCCCGGCTCGGTGATGAAGTGGCGCGGGTGCGAGGGGTCGCGCTCCAGCTTGCGGCGCAGCTGGGCGAGGTAGACCCGCAGGTAGTTGGTCTCGGTGCGGTAGGCCGGGCCCCACACCTCCTGGAGCAGCTGGGTCTGGCTGACCAGTCGGCCCGCGTTGCGGACCAGGACCTCCAGCAGGTGCCACTCGGTCGGGGTGAGCCGGACGTCGGCGCCGTCCCGGTTGACCTTCTTGGCCGCGAGGTCGACGGTGAAGGACTCGGTGACGACCAGCGAGTCGGCCTCCCCGGCCACCGGCTCGGCCCGCCGCACGGCCGCGCGCATCCGGGCGAGCAGCTCGTCCATGCCGAACGGCTTGGTGACGTAGTCGTCGGCGCCGGCGTCCAGCGCCTCGACCTTCTCGTCCGAGGCGTGCCGGGCCGACAGCACGATGATCGGCACCCGGGTCCAGCCGCGCAGGCCGCGGATCACCTCGACCCCGTCCATGTCGGGCAGTCCCAGGTCGAGGACGACCACGTCCGGATGGCGGGCCGCGGCCAGCTCCAGGGCGCTCGCGCCGTCATGGGCCGCGTCCACCTCGTACTTGCGGGCCTTGAGGTTGATCACCAGCGCGCGGACGATCTGCGGTTCGTCGTCCACGACGAGGACCCGGGTCATGTTCGGGCTCCGCCTTTCAGGGCTGTCTGACTTACGGACTGGGGGACTGACTTCGATGGCTCTCGTTGCGGCGTGCGTCACCGCGAGGGGCGGCGGGCGCCGCCGGTGCCCGGGTGATCGGGTACTCGGTCGATCACGTGCTCAGGTGATCAGCTCCGCGAGCGGACCGCCGCCCTCGCCGCCCGGGTCCCCGGGCTCGGGCGGCCGTTCGACCACGGGCAGGCTGACGACCATGGTGAGGCCGCCGCCGGGGGTGTCCTCGGCGGTGACGGTACCGTCCATCGCCTCGACGAAGCCGCGCGCCACCGCGAGTCCGAGGCCCACCCCGGCGCCGCGCGGCGCGTCGCCGTAACGCTGGAACGGCGCGAAGATCTTCTCCTTGGCGTCCTCGGGCACGCCCGGGCCGCGGTCCACGACCCGCAGCTCGACCCGGGCCGCGGCCCCCGGCCGCCGCAGCTCGTCCGCCTTGACCAGCACCTTGACGCCGTCCGGGCTGTACTTGACGGCGTTCTCCACCAGGTTGGCCAGCGAGCGCTCCAGCAGCCCGCCGTCGGCCCGGACCATCGGCAGCGTCTCCGGCACCTCCAGCCGGACGGACTCCGGCGGCACCCCGCCGAGCGCGTACGGCACCACCTCGTCCAGGTCGGTCTCCTGGATGAGCGGGGTGACCGTCCCGGTCTGCAGGCGGCTCATGTCGAGCAGGTTGTTGATCAGGTGGTCCAGCCGGTCGGCGCCGGCCTCGATGCCGGCCAGCAGCTCGGCCTCGTCCTCCGGGTCCCAGTCGACGTCGGCCGCCCGCAGCGAGGTCACCGAGGCCTTGATGCCCGCCAGCGGGGTGCGCAGGTCGTGTGAGACGGCGGCCAGCAGAGCCGTCCGGATCCGGTTGCCCTCGGCCTCCCGGCGGGCCTCGGCGGCCTCCCGGGCCAGCCGGCGGCGCTCCAGCACCACGGCGGCCTGAGCGGCGAAGGCACCGAGCAGGCGGCGGTCCGCGCCGGGCAGGACCCGGCCGCGCAGCACCAGCGCCAGGCTGTCGCCGACCGGGACGTCCACGTCGGCCTCCTCCGGCCGCTCCGGCGGGCGCGGCCCGGCGGCGGCCACCGGCACCCACGCGGCGAGCGGGTCGGGCCGCTCCAGCAGCGCGGCGCTCTCCTGCCCGAAGGTCTCCCGGACCTGCTCCATCAGCGCGGTCAGCACCCCGTCGCCGTTGGGCGCGCCGCGCAGCACCGTACCGGCCAGCGCGCTGAGCGTCTGCGCCTCGGTCTGGCTGCGGGCGGCCTGCTGGGTGCGCCGGGCCGCGAGGTCCACCACCGACGCCACCGATATGCCGACGATGGTGAAGATCGCCACCGCCATGATGTTCTGCGGCTCGTTGATGGTGAAGGTGTGCAGCGGCGGGGTGAAGTAGTAGTTCAGCACCGAGGAGCCGACCAGCGCCGAGCCGATCGCCGGCAGCAGCCCGCCGACCAGCGCCGCGCACACCGTCAGCGACAGGAACAGCAGCATGTCGGTGGAGAGCCCCAGCCCGCCGATCATGGCCAGCACGACCGCCATCACCGGCGGGCCGACCAGCCCGATCAGCCAGCCGGCCACCGTCCGGGTACGGCCCAGGTCGGTGATCCGGCGGACCGGTATCTTGCCGCGCCTTCCGTGCCCGGCGTGCTCGTGGGTGACCATGTGGACGTCGATGTCCCCGGCCTCCCGGGTCACCGTGGTGCCGACGCCCGGCCCGTACAGGTACTGCCAGGCGGGCCGCCGGCTGGTGCCCAGCACGATCTGGGTGGCGTTCACGCCCCGGGCGAAGTCCAGCAGCCCGGCGGCCGGGTCGTCGCCCAGCACGGCGTGGAAGGAGCCGCCGAGGCTCTCCACCAGCGCGCGCTGCTCGATCAGCGTCTGCGGGGAGCCGGAGCCCACCAGCCCGTCCGACCGGGAGATGTGCACGGCCAGCAGCTCGCCGCCGGAGACCCTGGCGGCGATCCGGGCCGCCCGGCGGATCAGCGTCGCCCCCTCGGGACCGCCGGTGAGGCCCACCACGATCCGCTCCCGGGCCTGCCAGGTGCCCTCGATCCCCTGCTCGGCCCGGTACTTCTGGAGGTACTCGTCCACCCGGTCCGCGGTCCACAGCAGCGCCAGCTCGCGCAGCGCGGTCAGGTTGCCCGGGCGGAAGTAGTTGGCGAGGGCGGCGTCGATCTTCTCGGGGGCGTACACGTTGCCGTGCGCCAGCCGGCGCCGCAGCGCCTGCGGGGACATGTCCACCAGCTCGATCTGGTCCGCCCGGCGGACCACCTCGTCCGGGACGGTCTCGCGCTGGCGCACGCCGGTGATGCCCTCGACGGCGTCGCCGAGCGACTCCAGGTGCTGCACGTTGACGGTGGAGATCACGTCGATCCCGGCCGCCAGCAGCTCCTCGACGTCCTGCCAGCGCTTCTCGTTGCGGCAGCCGGGGACGTTGGTGTGGGCCAGCTCGTCCACCAGCGCCACCTGCGGCCGGCGGGCGAGGACGGCGTCCAGGTCCATCTCGGAGAACCGGGCGCCGCGGTGCACCACCTGCTGCCGCAGCACGACCTCCAGCCCGGCGATCATGTCGGACGTCCGCCGGCGGCCGTGGTCCTCCACGAACGCCACCACGACGTCCGTGCCACGCTCCTGCCGCCGGTGTGCCTCGGCGAGCATGGCGTACGTCTTGCCGACCCCGGGGGCTGCCCCGAGGTAGATCCGCAGCCTGCCTCGTCCCATGAGCACCATTCTTGATCCGGCCCGGCCCGGGGGACACCCCGGACACCTGTTCCCCTCGCCTTCGAGACTACGGCGTGCGACGCGATTTTCCGCTGATCAGTGCGCTGATCAGGAGGTTTTAGCGGCATATTGACGGCGGACCAGCCACTCGGCGGGGGCCGTTCGGGAGGGGTCGGAGGCCGGTGGGACCGCTGGGAACGCCCCGGAAACGCGAAGAACCCCCAGCCCGGTTTCCCCGGCTGGGGGTTCTTCTGAAGAATTGTTCGGCGGCGTCCTACTCTCCCACAGGGTCCCCCCTGCAGTAC